>JBBSDY010000006.1:0-20884 GCA_038240245.1 Polyangiales bacterium | reverse complement strand
TTTTCGCGGGCGTCGCGCTCGTCGCTCTTTTGCTCGGCTACGAACACGCCCTGGTGGGCCGGGGCAACCTCGCCAAGATCGATCGCGCCTTTTTCGACATCAATGGCTACGTGAGCTGCGCCTTCTTCGCCCTGACGGCGCTCGACGCCTGGCTTTCGTCGTAGCGCTCGACGCGCTCTACGACGGCGGCCTCGCGTCCCTGCGCTAGACCACCTTCTGCAGGGTGCGTGCTTCGGGGACGTGCGTTCGCACGAGCGCTCGCACCGTTTCGAGGTCGAACGGCTTGTCGAGGCGGGCGTTGGGAACGCTGGCGAGAAAGTCGCCCAGGCGCGAAGAGTAGATGCCTCCTGAAATGAAGATGAACCGCTGCGCGACCTCGGCCCGCGCGGCGGCGACGGCTCGATAGACGTCCATGCCCGACACCTCGGGCATCGAGAGATCGCAGAAGATCACGTCGAACTCTTCGCCGCTCATGAGAAGCTCGATCGCGGCGCGCCCGCTCGATAGCACCGTGACGTCACACGCATCCCCCAGCAGACGACGGATCGTCCTGCCGACGGCCAGCTCATCATCGATGACCAAAACGCGCCCCTTCACCGACCTTGGATCATATCGCTTTCGCCGGAAAACGTGCTCGTTTTCTCGGCGGCAACGGCTGCAGCCAGCAAAGGTGCGACATCCGCCGCTATCCTCCCACCCGCCATGGCGTCATCGACCGATCTCCCGCCCCACGTGCCCGACAACGCCCGGTCCACTCTCAAAAGGCTTGGAATGTAGATGATCTCGCGACCGAGACCGCCCGAGCCCGGGCCGCCTCGCTGCACCCTGGACGCGATTCGCACCGCCGATGTCAGTGGCGCTTGTCGGCCGAGCAGGAGCTCGACCACGTCGATGAAGGTGGCTCCGTCGAGCGTGGCGCGCGCTCCCATGTGCCTGAGCCCCAGCTCACGCCTTCTCGGACCGTCGAGAAATCCGGAGGCGCGCTCGATGAGAAGGGCGCGACCTTCCTGATCGTCAGTGCCGCGCGCCGTGCCCAGGGCAAAGATGCCGAGCGGCGCCGACGTTGCCCGCGCGCGAGGCAATGCGTGCCCCGCGATCTCGTGCAGAACGGTCCGCTCGACGTCTCGCGCCCGCATCCATTGCTGCGCGGCAACGAAGATGATCCCATCGCCCGTCGCAGCCAGCGAGGCGAGGGCGGGCTCGATGACCACGCGCATTGCAAGCTTGCAGCGCCCGGCTTCTCGGGACATCGCCGATACGAGCGATCGCGGATCGGCCTCGTCGCAGCTTCGAATGAGATCGTCGTTCGTGTCGAGGTCGGGCTCGTGCGCCGGGGGCCGGGACCACAATCGGGCCAGCTCGTCCGCCTTTAGTAAATCCGCTTCGTCCTCCTTCGACGCGCCCACGAACCGACGCGCGGCCGGGTTGCGGATGTACGGTGTTCCCACTGCGTCGATGATCTCGGCTTCGAGACGCATCTCTTTCGCTCGCCCCGCGTAGATCCGACCGAGCGGCGAAACCCCCTCGAGAAACTCGGCGAGACCGTCGAGCGCCTGACACAGCTCGGCAGGGATCGGCACCCTGTCGTACTCCCACTGCGGAAGCCGTGGCGATCCTCGGCGAAACGCCTGCTCGAGCGATGCCCGCTCACTCGTTGCGTTGCGTGGCGTGACCGCGCGAATGACCCTGATGCGGTCGGCCGCGAGCTGCAGCGCGCGGTCGGCTGAGGAGAGCCATTTGCCCGGTTTCATAACAAGTTGGCGGCAATCTCGGCGAGCTCGCTTCGCTCGCCCTTGGAAAGCAAGATGTGCCCCGCAAGCTTCTCACGCTTGAACCTATCGGCCACGATCGTGAGGCCGTTGGACGCGCTGTCGACGTAGGGGTTGTCGATCTGGAACGGGTCTCCGGTGAGGACGATCTTCGTACCCTCGCCGCAGCGGGTGATGATCGTCTTCACTTCGTGGGGCGAGAGGTTCTGGGCCTCGTCGACGATGAGGTACTGGTGGGGGAGGCTTCGCCCGCGGATGTAGGTGAGTGGCTCGACCTGGATTTGTCCCGTCTCGAGCAGCTCGGCAAAGCCGCGCGACTCGCGACCCTTGCCGGTGCCCGTGGCGAAGAGAAACTCGAGGTTGTCGAAGATGGGCTGCATCCACGGATTGAGCTTCTCGTCGATATCGCCCGGCAAGTAGCCGATGTCGCGACCGAGCGGCATGACCGGGCGGCTCACCAGAAGGCGCGAATAGGCCTGGTCCTCGACCGTGCGCTTGAGCCCGCCAGCCAGGGCGAGGAGCGTTTTTCCCGTTCCGGCCTTACCGACCAGCGTCACCAGACGAATGGAGTCGTCGAGCAAGAGATCGAGCGCGTACGTCTGCTCCTTGTTTCGTGACCGAATGCCCATCACCCCTTCGCGCGAGACGCGCAGTGGAACGATGCGCTCTTTCTGGGCATCGTAGCGTCCGAGGGCGCTGTGGCTGGGCGAGAGCCGATCGCGCAGGAGCACGCAAACGTTGGGGTAAAGTTCGCGACCCTCGGGCGAGGGGGTGGAGCCATCGTGGAAGAACGAATCGACGACCGCTCCGTCGACGTCGATTTCGGCGATGCCCGTGTCGAGCTGGTCGACCTCGACCCTCAGGTTTTCGTAGGTTTCAGCGGCCAGGCCCAGCGCATCGGCGCGGATCCGCAGATTGGTGTCCATCGTGACGAAGATCGTCGGCGTGTCGTTCGAATCCCGCACGTCGATGGCCGTCTGCAGGATGGCCTGATCCTGGGCCGAATGGTCGAGGGCGGTGGCGAGCTCGGGTCGCTTGGCGGGAATGGCAATCTTGAGGCTACCCCCGGTGTCGAGCGACACCCCCGAGGCGAGCGATCCACGGCCGCGCAGCCCGTCGAGCAGACGGGCGATGGTGCGGGAGTTGCGCCCGCGCTCGGTGCTCTCGCGCTTGAACTGATCGACCTCTTCGATGACGTAGATGGGGATGACGAGGTGGTTGTCTTCGAACTTGAAGATCGCTTGCGGATCGTACAGCAGGACGTTCGTGTCGAGGACGTAGTTTTTCTTCATTGTGCGTCGGGTTGCTTCCTGTACTGAAGTACCAGGCGAGCGACCCCGGTTCCACTGCGAAGGTGTAAACTGACGACCATGTGGCCGACCCGCAGCCCCACCACCGTCTTTCGCGCCCGACGGGCTCGCCTCGCGAGCGCGCTCGGACCGCAGGCTGCCGTGCTTTGCTCCGGACGTCCCCGCGTCAAGAACTTCCCGGCCAACACCTACCCCTTTCGGGCCGACAGCCATTTTCTTTATCTGGTGGGCCGCTCCATCCCCGACGCCGCCTTGCTCATTGCCGATCCCGAGCCGACCCTCTTCACGCCGCCGCCCGATCCCGATGCGGCACTCTGGCACGGCCCGTCACTCACCCTCGAAAACCTCGCCGTGGATCTCGGGATCAAGGTCCGTCCGCTCCAGGAGCTCGAAGAGCGGTTGCGACGCATCAAGGGCGAGGTGGCCAGCATCTCGCCCAACGACGACTCGACCGCCGCCTGGCTATCGCCGCTGGTTGGCAAGCGCGTCAAGGCGCGGCAAGGCTCCCACCTGCGCGAGGGAAGCGCCGACGCGGGGTTGGCCGAGTCCTTGATCGCGCTGCGCCTGGCTCACGATGACGCCGCGGTTTCGCAAATGCGACAGTCGATAGCGGCGACCGCCACCGCTCACCGCGCGGGAATGCGGGCCACGCGCCAGGGGATCCGCGAGGCAGACATCGCGGCAGCCATGCTCGGAGCCATCATGGCCGCGGGCATGCGCCCTTCGTACGAGCCCATCGTCACCGTGCACGGCGAAATTCTGCACGCCGAAACGTACGACAACGTGATCGGCGCCAATGATCTCATCCTGGCCGACGTGGGAGCTGAAACACCCGAGGGATGGGCTGCGGACGTGACCCGTGTTTGGCCAGCGAGCGGACGTTTCTCCATCACCCAGCGCGCCCTCTATCAGCTCGTCCTGCAGGCGCAACTCGCCGCCATCGCCATGGTCCGCCCCGGGACGCGCTACCGTGACATTCACGAAACGGCGGCGCGACACATCATCGCCGGTCTGGTCGATCTCGGCATCCTACGGGGTGAGGTGGACGGGCTCTTCGAACGAGGCGCTCACGCCCTTTTCTTTCCGCACGGAGTCGGTCACCTCATCGGGGTCGACGTGCACGACATGGAAGACCTCGGCGATCGCGCCGGCTACCAGGCCGGACGCACACGCCCCACGCGGTTCGGCGATCGCTACCTGCGTCTCGATCGTGATCTCGCGCCGGGCATGGCCGTGACCATCGAGCCCGGTTTTTATCACGTGCCGGCCATCTTGAATGATGCCGAGCTCATGGCACCCTTCGCGCAAGACTTCGACCGCGCCGAGCTCGATCACTTCTCCGACGTGCGCGGCATCCGCATCGAAGACGACGTCCTGGTGACCACCGGTGAGCCCGAGGTGCTGAGCGCGGCCATCCCCAAAGAAATGCGCGACATCGAGGCCGTGTTTGGATTTCGCTAGTGCCGCTTCAATGGCGAATGCCGAGGACGACGAGCTTGTTGGCGACGAATTTCAAATGAAGCTCGAAGGTGCGCGGTAGAGCGCGGTTTCCCCGGCGAGCGGCGATCTGAATGACCAGGTACTCATGTGCCGCCTCGACGGCGCCGGCGGGCAAATCGAGCTCGATGGTCCCGCCCTTGGGATGCATGAAAATGGCTTCGGCCGCCGAGCCGCCGCGGCCCGTCAAGAACTCGATCCGGTAGTCGGTGAAGTTCGACGGCGCGACGGCGTTGGCCACCGCCTCGTCGCGCAAGAGGAGTCGGTTGCCGGTGAGCGCGACCGGCTCGAGGGGCACCACACGGCCAAACCAGTAGGCGAGCACTTCGGTGCGGCGCCTCTCGAGCGCCACCTGCATGGCGCGGCGTGCCCTTCGATCGGTGAGCTGACCGGCGTCGATAGCGAGCGCGATCTGCGAGGACGAAATGGCAGCGATGCGCTTGGCTGCCCAGTAGCCGTCGGGGGGTAGCAACCGAAACGCCGGCTCCCATGGCATCGGAGGTCGGAACGCGCCCGGATCGACGTCCGGCTCGAGCTGTCCCAGCGACGGGATGGCGATCTGCGTGGGCGGCGGCGCGGGATTGGGAGCGAGGCCGAGCGTCAGAAACCGAACCAGCGAAGATCCTCCACCTTCGCCGGGAGGCAGATCGCTGACCCGAACCACGTACCCGGTGCCGAGCGCATCGTCGAGCCCAACCAGGAAATGGACGACGTGTCCCTCGCCGGGAGCGCCGACGTAGCGGTCCAGCGTCTTCTCGGGACCGAGGCCGTGGAGCTGGATCCACGATGCAAACACCGTGATGGCACGAAGCGCGCGCCGGTTCTCGTGAACGATCAAGTCGTTGGGATCGTCACCCGCCACGCCGGACTCCGACGTGCGGCCCACCAAAACGCCTGCCGGCCACGACAGGGCGGCGACGCGGTAGAGCCCATTCACGGGCGCGGGGCCAGATTTCAAGATCGCGGTGACGTCGGTCGACGATCCCTCGGAGCGCCAAAAATCATCGGCACTCACCTTGGCGATGAACACCGGCGGTGTGTTGTAGCCGAGCCCCCAGACGAGGCGCGCCGCCACCGCGGCGGCGGCCGTCAGCATCTCCGGGCGATCGGCGGGATCGACCATGATCTCGTATTTCTGGCCGCGCGCGTCGCTGATGGTAAATCCTCCCGACGCAAACGCCATCGGTCCGTCGGGTACCACGGTGAACGGAGGACGCGGCGGTCCGCTCGTATCGGGCCCTCGCGCAATCGTACCGAGATCCATCTTCTGCGGTGCGAACCATGTCGAGCGAACCACGTCGTCGAAGGAATTCACGTCGTCGGCATCGGGGTAGGGATCGAGATCGAGCGTTTCGCGCAGCGGGCGGTGTAGGTACACCTCGGAGAGATACACGGGCTCCGGCACCCACCGCCATCGCGGCGCGGCAATGGGTTGGTCGTCGCGCGCCTCGAGGACGGGAGGCCGCTCCGCGAAACGCGCCGGGTGATAGCCCGAGCACGAGAGGCCGAAAGCCAACGATAGAAGGAGCCAGCGTCGCATGATCAATCCCGGTGCTGCCGATCGCCGAACCCGGCCGGAACACCCAGCGTGAACAAGAAGTGAACTCCCTCCGGGCTTGCAGCCACCGCAATGCGCCCTAGCTCGCTGCTCGACGTGTGCAGATCGAACCCGAATCCGACAGCCCATCGCAGGTGGTCGAGATGAATGTCGGACATCGCCGGCGCCACCGTGGCGACATCGGTGAAGAGTCGCGCATCGAGAAAGCGTCCCAAAAACCAGCGGTAGTCGAGCGACGCCACAGCTGAAACGAAGTCCCGACGGTTGTCGAAGCCACGAAAGGTGGGTTGCCCCGTGTATTCGGTGAAGGGGATCTCGCCATCGCCGGGAACCAATGCGTCGACCACGATCTTCGGTGACAACACGGTCGATCGCCGAACGAAGGGTACGAATGCCGCCATCTGGAAGCCGGTGCGACCGAAGCGGGAGGGATCGCCGAGCGAGCCGCGCGCCAGACCACCGTAGCCTTCGAGCAAGAACCCGGTGGCCACTCCGTTGCGGTTCACACGGGTGTCGGCGCGAACGGCGAGCTCGGAGTACACGATGCGCGTCGTTCGAGACGCTCCCACGATGGAACCCGGAAAGAACGTCTGGTCGATGGTGGGCGCGAAATCGGGATCCACAGGATCGGCGATGTGACGCTGGGTGAGACTCGAAGAAAGGAGGATCTCGAGGTCGGCCAAAGGTCGGAGACCGAAGCCGGCCACGACCCTCTCGCGACGTTCGCGGAAGCTGCCCGCCCCTGGTCCGTTGCGAAACTGGTTTCGGCCATCGACCTCGGGTGTCTGTCCCAATCCGCGGTACCCGAGACCGGTGCGGCGATCGTGCAAGCCTTCGAGCGAGGCCGCCGCGGGTACGCCGAGCGAAAGAGAGAGACGCATGCGACCCTCGACGACGTTCTCGTCGTCGCCGCCATAGCCGGCTCGCAGGGTGGCAGCGTACGGCTCGATGCTGGCGATCATCCTGGCACCGATGTTGGGCGACGTGCCCGTCTCGACGAACAAAGTCGGAAACACACCGATCTCACCCCCCGAGGTAAAAAAGAAGTCCTTGGCGCGGGGAACGATCTGCTCGTCTTGCAGTAGCGCGCCCGCCGTGCCCGTCGTCAAGAAAACGAGATCGATCATCAAACGAAAAGGCCACAGGAGGGCGTTGGCCACGGCGCGCGCTGGCTCGCTGCCATAGCTTGCCTTCTGCTCGATTCCGCTCTGCTCGGCGGGAGTGACGGGAGCAGCGGCGACGGCGGGGCGCGTGAGCAACAGGCACGAAGTGATTCCCATCGCCCAGCGAAATCGCATGTGTGGTTGATCTTGTCGCGAGAGTGCCACCACAAGCAACCTTTACCCGCCCGGGTACTACTTCCGCAGTGCTATCTTGCCCCCCATGCCCTGGAGATCCCGATCGCTGCTCCTGGCACTGCTCAGCGTGAGCTACGTGCTCGTCGCCGCGATGCGATCGTCGGCGGGTCACGACGGGGGCATTTTGGTTTTGATCGCTCTGCCGCCTCTGCTTCTGGTCGTCTGGGCCCGCACCGTGCCGCCGGCTCGCGGCGAGGATTGGGTGAGCCCCGTCACACGCAGCGCGATGCGCGCTGCTGCCTTCGGAGGCGCGCTGCTCGCGGCGACGTGGATAGCACCCACGGGGGCCGCGCCGTTCGAGGCGATCGCCGCGGTGGCCACCACCATCGCCTCGACGGCGGCGCTCGTCGCGGTCGCCCACATCGCTCCCCTCGGCGGCCTGCTCGTGGTTGCACCGCGTGCCAAGCGGCTTTTCGCCGCGGCGGCCGTGGGGATCTCGGGGGCCTTCGCGACGTTCGTTCCCGCCTCGCAAGCGATGCTCCTCGGCGGACCTTTCACCCAGCCCGATGCCATCGACGCGTCGATCGCCGCAGCGGCGGCGTTCTTTCTCGCGGTCACCATCGTGACCACCTGGAACCTGCGACGGCTGCGACGGCTCGAGCTGGGCGCGTCGGAACGACTCTCGGCGGCGCTGACATTTGCGTGGGTGGCGCTCCTGGTGGGCGTTCCGTCGTCACTTCTGCGCATCGCGCCCGCATCGCACGTTCTGTGCGCCGCCGCATGGCTCGCAGCTTTCACCACCACCGCTGCTTGCCTGGCGCGCGATCCCACGTTCGTCGCTCGCGCGCAGCGCGTTCTCATCGCGGTGACGCTCCTCGGGGCGCCCGTCGGGCTCTTCGCGGCATCGGTGGCTTCGCAGGTCCCTCGCGAGGCGTCGCTCATCAGTCTGGTCGCGCTCACCGCGGGCATCGCGATCGGTCTGTCGGGCGGTCCCATCGCCAGGCCTCTCGGACCCGAGCAATCACGCTGGCTCGATGCCATCCAGAGCGCGCATCACGCGGCGCCGCGTGCCGATCCGGGCACGGCCTTGACCGCCATCCTGTCGACGCTGCGTCAAGCAGCGGGTGCGTCCACTGCGGCGCCCGAGCTCTGGCAGCTCGATCCGCCGGCGCTCATGACCGTCGATCGGGCTGGTTACCCGCACGTCGAAGGCGGCATGGAAGTTCCCCAGCTGCTGCTCGAGCTGGCTCTTGGCGAGCCCGAGCAAACCATTCGCGCCGCCGTGCTCGAGGCGCTCGAGGTCCGGCGGCCCGACGTTCGCCCGGCTCTCGAGTGGCTGCAAGATCGCGGGGCAATGTCATTGACGCTGCTCACCGAAGAAGAGGGGCCCATTGGCGCGCTGGTCCTGCCGGCCGCGGCGCGCACGTCGCCGCTTGCCCTCGAGGAGGTACGAGCGCTGCGCGCGCTGGCCGATCGCATGACGGCTCTTTTGGGAATGTCGTCGGCCCTTGCCCGGGGCCAGATGCGTGAGGTCGAAGCGAAGAAGACTGCCGATCGCGAGAAAGATCGCGCCTCGCATCTCGAGCATCTCCTCGGCTCGGGGCGAGAGCGGCACGAGGCGTTTGCGAAAAAGCTGGCGCGGACGGCGCTTCTCGCACCGTACAGCTCGGCCGCTCGTCTCTGCATCGAGGAGCTCGAGCGCCTGGGAAACCTGGGCGCCCCCGTGAGCCTGCTGACGCCACCCGGGATCGATCCGGTGCCTTACGCGGCAGTCGTGCACGGGGCCGGTGCCCGGCGTTCGGGACCCTTCGTGGTGGTCGATGCCACCGGCTCCGATGAGCAACAAGAGAGCACATGGCGAAGCCCGGCGCTCTCGCCCCTCTGCCTCGCGGACGGCGGAACTCTGGTGGTGCTGTCGCTGGCTGCGCTCTCCGCCGGAGCGCAGACCTTTCTCGCTCACGCATTGACCGAGCGGCGATCGCCCGCCGGCCACACCGAGCCTATCGATGTGGCGCTCATCGTGTCCGTCTCCACGACCATCGACGTGCTGGTCGCCACCGGGCGACTCGATCCGCTCCTCGCCGATCGCCTTGGCGATCGCGCCGTCCCTCTGCCTGCCCTGTCCGGGCGCGTCGAAGACTTGCGCGCCCTGATGGTCGATCGCCTGGCCAGGCTCGGCGTGCGCCTGCGCGGTCACGAGATGGGCCTCGATCCACGCGCGCTCGGACGGCTCATCGAGCATGCTTGGCCCGGAAACGACGTCGAGCTCGACGACATTCTCACACGCGCGGTCATCCTCGCCGAAGCGGACGTCATCACGGTTGCGCACCTCGATCAAATCGGCTTCGTCGCTGCACCGCCCGCACTGCGCCGAGGATCACGGCCGCCTACGCAGGGCTCGCATCCGCTGCGCTCGTAGCCATTGCCGCGAGAGGTCAGGGAGCGCGCTCTTCCGGGCCCAGGGTGATGGCCTCGCCGGTGACGGCCATGGCTTGGGCGGCGATCCATTGCGGTGAGCGGGCGACCGTCTCGACGCGCAGCTCGTCGATGAGACCGTCGTAGTAGCCGTGGGTCACGTCTTCTTCGGCGCCAATCTCCACCCGATCGCTGGGCGAGGCGGGAAACGCGGCCGCCGTCCACTTGCCTGCAGCCGCCGCCCCTCCTCCCTGCCCCGGGATCACGAGTGGGCCGGCCACCATCTTGCCGTCGGAATAGAGGGTGGTCGACTTGCCCCGGGCATCGAACACGGCAGTTACGTATTGCCATTGAGCGGCGTGAATCGTTTCGACGGGGGACGCTGCAAATTCCCAACCGCCCGACGCTTCGTCGGGATTGATCTCGCCGTAGAGCGCGTCGTGCATCAATTGTCCGCCATAGGGGTAGGTCGCAAGGCTTCCCCAAACCATCATCGACGTGCGCGACAGGTGCCCGGTGGTGTCTGCCGTGCCAACTCCCAGAATCACACCGTAGCTGGCCTTGTCGATCGCTCCGGTCTTGATCCACGCCGACACGGTGACCGCTTCGGCGCTTCGCAGGAGGGACGATCCGTGCGCGAGACCGATGTGGTCCTGGGCTGTCGCGTCGAACTTCGCCGCTTGCCCGAGCTTTCCCATCTCGAAGGTTGCCTTGGTCAGTGCACCATCGAAGTGGTTCGCGGTTGCATCGTTGGCCTTGCCGGCAAAGTGCCATACCGCCGCATAGGGAGCTGCCCACACGGCTTCGGGAGCTCCTGCCACGGGCGTCGCACCCGTTGCGCCGTAGTACATATAGATGGGCGTCGTCGCCGCGAGTGGCGGAAGGCTGGGGAGACGGAGCCAAACGATCGATGCTCCGTGCGGGTCCCACGCTTCGAGATCTCGGCTGAGCACGTTGCCCATCGCGTCGACGAACCGCACGTCGGCACCGTCGGCACCGACGACCGCCGCGTCCAGCGTCTCGGCCGCGATGCTGAGTGCGACCGGAAAATCCGCGAGAGTCCCGCCGTCGGGCGGCGCGAGCCGGGCGTCGGTCTCGACGCGTCGTCGGCGAGAGAACATCGGATTCCACCAGTCGGAGGCCGCGGCGCGATCGCTGACGACGTCCATCTGTCCTGCGTCCGGCACGGGCGATGCCGTCGCCGCGTCGCCGCCGGGCTGCACGTTCTCCGCGCCCGCTTCGGTACCGCCCTCGGGCTGCAGAGGGCCGCTCTCTTCGGTCGGCGAGCACGCCGCGATCGAAGCCATGGCGACCCAACCCACCGCGAGCGACATTCGATGAACCGTCTTCATGGCGTTCCTTCCCTTGGTGCAGGGAACGGCGAGTATAGTCCCTTCCCGCGTCTCGCAAGGACGGCTACGCCCAGGGCTTCTGACGAAAGATCAGGCACTACGAAGACGCAGAGCCGCTCGCTTTCGTGTCGTACGCGCTACGCCAGAGAGCAAAAGATCGACGATCCGCTCGAGGAAGGCCTCATTCAAGGGCTCGTGCGAAATGAACAGGCGCTGGATGATGGCGCCGAAGAGCGTCTCCATGACCAGCATCGCATCGGCGCCCCGCGCGATCTCGCCCCGGGCCACGGCCGCGCCGACCAGGGCGCGCGGGCTCGCTTCGCGTTCGCGCCGAAGCGAGGCAGCGATCGCGGCGAGCTCGGGCTCCATGCCCTCGGCCAGAACCATCCGCAAGATGCTGCGGCCCTCGGGCGACGCGGTGAACGCGATGATGGAACGTCCGACGGCCAGAAGATCGCCGCGAAGCGAGCCGGTGGACACCTCGCACACCTTGTCGTCGCCCATCGAGCGGAGCGCCGCCCGCACCAGCTCGCTCTTGGTCGCCCATCGCCGGTACACCGTCGTCTTGTTCACGCCGGCACGGTTCGCGACGCCTTCAATGCCGAGTGCGCCGTATCCGATGCGCGCCAGCTCTTCGATCGTCGCCCGCAAGACCCGCGCCACCACGGTCGAGCCGCGCGCTCGCAGTTTGCCCCGCGGGGTGGTGGAGGCGAGCATTTCAACCCTATATGTCTGCGCCAGCGCCCGATCGCAACTTTTTGTTGCGTAAGAAAGTGAGGCTGCTACATGCTTGCCGGCGAGCTGCTGCGTGCATTCCATGCCCCCTCCCCTTCGTCGCGTCCCCGGTTGCCGTCTTCTGTTTCCCTTGCTCGGCCTGCTCGCCTGCAAGGGGAGCTCCGCCGACTCCACGGCGGCTCTGCCTGCCGCGGTTCATGTCGAGTCGGTCGTCGTCCGCGAGCAGCCCATGCCTCAGATTTTGCAGCTCACCGGCAACTTGCGAGGGCAGCACGAGACCGATCTCGCGGCCAACGCCGCCGGTCGCGTCCTTGCGACGTTCGTCGAGCGTGGGGCGCAGGTCAAAAAGGGCGATGTGCTGGCCAAGCTCGACATTCGGGCAGCGTCACTCGGCGCGACCGAAGCCCGGGCCGCCGCCGAGCTGGCGCGCACCCAGGCCGACAACGCCACGCGCGATTGCGCGCGCACCGCGAAGCTCTTCCAGGAAGGATCCATCTCGCAGGCCGAGTACGATCGCATTTCCGATCAGTGCCGCACCACGCCGCTCTCGGTGGCCGCCTCCGAGGCGCGCGCGCAGGCCGCGGCTCTGGTCGTGGGTGACGGCGTCATCCGCGCGCCGTTCGGCGGCGTCGTCACGGAGCGTTACATCGAGGTCGGTCAATTCGTGCGCCAGGACACCAAGGTGGTGGCCCTGGTCGATCTCGATCAGCTCAAGCTCGAGTTCACGGTGCCCGAGTCCAATCTGTCGTCCGTGAAAGAGGGCAACCCCGTCTCGTTCACCGTCTCGGCCTACCCCGATCGCTCCTTCCAGGGCACGGTCAAGTACATCGGCGCCTCGGTGCGTACGACGACGCGAGATCTGGTGGCCGAGGCGGTCGTCACCAACCCCGACAAGCTCTTGCGCCCCGGCATGTTCGCGTCAGTCGTGCTGCAGACGGGCGATCAAATGACACCGGTGGTTCCCAAGCTGGCCATTCTCAGCAAAGAGGGGCGCTCGCACGTCCTGGTGATTTCCGACGGACGCGTCGATGAGCGCGTGGTCCAGACCGGCACCAACAACGGCGATCTCGTGGCGGTGACCAAGGGTCTTCGTACGGGCGACAAGGTCGTGATCGAGCCGCCCGAGGGGCTTCGCAACGGCCAGCTGGTGAACTAAGGTGCAGTGGCTCGCCGCCGTGTGCGTACGCCGTCCCGTCTTCGCGACGGTGCTCATGCTTCTGGTGCTGGTGGTAGGGATCGCCGGGTACACCAAGCTCGGCCTCGACGAATTTCCGAACATCGATTTTCCCATCGTCATCATCACGACCCGTCTACCCGGCGGCGCTCCCGAGGAAATCGAGACCGACGTCACCGACAAGATCGAGAGCGCGGTGAGCACCATCTCTGGCATCGACGAGCTCAACTCGCGGTCGAGCGAGGGCGTTTCGCTCGTGATCGTCGGCTTCGCCCTCGAAAAGAGCGTCGACGTCGCTGCGCAGGACGTCCGCGATCATATCAGCCTCGTGCTGCCCCAGCTCCCCAAGGGCGTCGACCCACCCGTCGTCAGCAAGGTCGATCCCGACGCCACGCCGGTTCTCATCGTCGCCCTCAAGTCCAAGCGTCCGATTCGTGAAACGACCGAGATCGCCGACAAGAGCGTGCGGCGCCAGATCGAGAGCATCAGCGGGGTGGGCGAGGTGACCCTGGTGGGCGGTCGCAAGCGGCAGGTCAACGTGTGGCTCAATCCCCTGGCTTTGCAGGCGCGCGGCCTCTCGGCTACCGACGTGCAACGCACCATCGCCGCCCAGAACATGACCACCCCGGGCGGAAGGGTCGAAACGGGCCCGCAGAACCTGACCCTTCGCGTCGAGGGGCGTGTCGAATCGCCCGACGCGGTGGGGCGCATCGTCGTGCGCGAGGCCAACGGGCACGCAGTGCGCGTCGAAGACGTGGCGCGCGTCGAGGACAGCCAGGAAGAAGAAGAGAGCTACGCCCAGCTCGACGACGATCAGACGGTGGTTCTCTCGGTCAAGAAGCAATCGGGCACCAACACCGTGGCCGTCGTCGATGCCGTCAAATCCCGTCTCGGCGCCGTGCAGGCGACGCTGCCCGACGACGTCACGCTCAAGATCGTCCGCGACAACTCGGGCATCATCCGCACCGGCATCGGAGCCGTCAAAGAGCACCTCGTCGTGGGCGCCATTCTCGCCGCCCTGGTGGTGCTCGTCTTCCTCGGCAACTTTCGCAGCACGATTATCGCCGCGGTCGCCATCCCCATCTCCATCATCGGCACGTTCGGCCTCATGTGGTTGGAGGGGTTCACGCTCAATTTTCTCACCTTGCTCGCGCTCGCGTTGGCCGTCGGTATCGTGATCGACGACGCCATCGTCGTGCTCGAGAACATCACCCGCTTCATCGAAGACAAGAAGCACAAGCCGTTCCCGGCGGCGGTTTTGGCGACCCGCGACATCGGTCTGGCCGTGCTCGCCACCACCCTGTCGCTGATGGCGGTGTTCTTGCCAGTCGCCCTCATGAGCGGCATCGTCGGCCGTTTCCTCAAAAGCTTCGGGATGACGATGGCATTCGCCATCTTCGTGTCGCTCATCGTGAGCTTCTCTCTCACGCCGGCCCTCTCGGCGCGATGGCTTCAGCCCTCCGAGGGGCGACCGCCTTCACGGCTCGCGCGGGTGGCCGATGCCTTCTACGCACCGATCGAGCGTGTGTACATGGTGATACTGCGCTGGGCGATGCGGCACCGCTGGGTCATCGTGGCCGCGTGTTGCCTCACCCTTGGCTCGTGCATACCGCTCGTCAACATCATCCCCAAGGGGTTCACACCTCCCGACGACCGCGGACAGTTCGAAGTGAACGTACGCGTGCCCGAGGGGACGAGCGTCACCTCGACGCGACTCATCACCGAACGAATCGCGCAAGACATTCGCCGATTTCCGGGCGTCGTCCAGACGCTGCTCACCGTGGCCGAAGACGCGCTGAAGACACCCAACCTGGCGCGCATCGTCGTGCAGCTCACCGATCCCAGGGAGCGCGATGTCGGGCAGCTCCAGTTGATGGACCGCGTCCGCAAGGAGATCTTCTCCAAGCAACCCCCCGAATACCGGATGACCGTGGGCGAGGTCTCGGGGATTTCGACGGGAGGATCCTCGGCGTTCATCTCCAATTCTCTCGCCGGCCCCGACCACGCTCGTCTAGGAGAGTACGCCACGCGTATCACCGACGATCTGCGCAAGGTTCCGGGCGCCGTCGATGTCGACAACTCGCTCATCGTCGGCAAGCCCGAGCTCAAGGTGTCGATCGATCGCGAGCGCGCCGCCGACCTCGGCGTCCAGGTGTCCGACGTGGCCTCGACGCTGCAGCTCTTCGTGGGAGGCCTCAAGACGTCGTCGTACGCCGAGGCGGGCGAGCAATACGACATTCGGGTTCGTGCCGAGGCGCGCTACCGCGCCAGTCCCGAAACCTTGGCCCTGGTCTCCGTTCCGTCGTCCAAGTACGGCACCGTCGCCCTGTCCAACGTCGTCCGTATGCTGCCGGCCGAGGGTCCGTCGGAGATCGCGCGGCTCGGCCGCCGCCGGCAGATCACCATTACCGCCAACCCGGGCCCCGGGGTGGGCGAGAGCCTGGTCGACACGGCGCTCAAGAAGATCACTGCCGCGCAGCACCTGCCGCCCGGCTACGCCCTGCAGGCCGTTGGCCGGTCGAAGGCAACGGGCGACACAGCGAGCAATTTCCTGCTCGCGTTCTCGCTGTCGTTCATCTTCATGTACCTGGTGCTGGCCGCGCAGTTCGAGTCGTGGCTGCATCCGATCACGATTTTGCTGTCGCTCCCCTTGACGGTGCCCTTCGCGCTCCTTTCGCTGCTCTTGTTCCACCAGACCTTCAACATCATGTCGGCGCTCGGCCTGCTCGTGCTCTTCGGGGTGGTCAAAAAGAACTCGATCTTGCAGATCGACCACACCAATCACCTGCGCGCCGAAGGTATCGAGCGCAACCAGGCCATCCTCGATGCCAACCGCGACCGTCTGCGGCCCATTCTGATGACGACGCTCGCCTTCGTCGCGGGCATGATCCCCCTCATGCTGGCCCGCGGCATCGGCGCCGGGCAAGACCGAGCGATCGCCGGGGTCGTGGTCGGCGGGCAGACCTTGTCGTTGATGCTCACCCTGCTCGCGACGCCGGTGGCCTATTCGCTCTTCGACGATCTCGCGGCGTCGGCGCGCCGTCGTTTCGGCACGAAGACGAAGATCGACAAGGGCGAAAAAGAGCTGAGCGCGCTACTCGATGTGGCGCCCCACGTCGAAGCACCCGAGGCGCACCGCACTTAGGTCGCGGGATTGCGAGGGCGGAGGAACCGCGACGCCGCCAAGAGCGACGCTACTTGTACATCTCGTCGAGGATCTCTTCTTGACGACCCTGGTCGATGAGGCGGTCGTGGCGGAAGGCCTCGCTCAGGGAGAGCCAGGTAAAAAACATAATGATCGGGATGAGACCCGCGATGGGCATGTTGTCGCCCTTGCCCACGATCTCGAAGAGGTTCTCGATCCCTTCGCTGAGCCCCTGCGGAATGGCCATCGAGAGCAGCATCATGGTGGCCTTCTTCTAGAGCAAGTGCCACGGGTCGGCAAGGGGTGTTATGCTCACGTAGGACGATGACCACCCTACCCCTCGGCCAGGGTTCGCCCATGGGCGGCCGCTTCGAGGTAGAGCGTGAGGTGGGACGCGGGGGTGTCGGTATCGTCTACCGTGCCTTCGATCGCGAGACGCAACAGTGGGTGGCCCTCAAGCTCATCGCCGTGCAGGGCGTGGACGCATCGGAGGAGGCTCGCTTCCTTCGCGAGGGCAAGCTCCTTCAGGAGCTCGACCATCCTCACATCGTGAAGCTCGTCGCCTGCGGCACCCTCGACGACACCCCCTACGTGGCCATGGAATGGCTTCAGGGAGAAGACCTCGCGGCTCGCACGCGACGCGCGCCGCTCGGCCTCAAGCACGCGCTCGATGTGGCGCGACAGATCGCCGTCGCGCTCGATACCGCCCACCGGGCGGGGGTCATTCATCGGGACATCAAACCGTCGAACATCTTTCTCATCGCCCACACCGATTCGCCCGACGAGCCGATTGCCAAGCTTGTCGACTTCGGCGTCGCGCTCGAGGACGACGTGCGGCTCACCCGCACCGGTGTGGTCGTCGGAACGCCGGCGTACATGGCACCCGAGCAGGCCAAGGCCGAGGGCGTCCTCGACGCACGGGCCGACATCTACTCGCTCGGCGCCTCGCTGTTCGAGCTGGTGGCAGGCCGTCCGCCGCACGTCGGCCCGACCGCCATCGCCACGCTCGCACGACTGGTCACCACCGATGCGCCGCGTCTGTCGGACCTCGTGCCCCTCGTGCCGCCCGCGCTCGATCGCCTCGTCGGCGCCATGCTGGCCACCGATCCCGCCGGCCGACCGACGTCGGCGCGTGAAGTGGCCGACGTCCTGGCATCGATGACCACCGATGCGTCCACCACCCAGCTCACCTTGCCTCGCAGCGCCCCGTCTGTGCAGGCAACCGTCGCCCTGCAGGGAACCCGCCTTTTTACATCGATCGTCGCCCTGCGCCTGGGCGGTGGTGACGACGCCCCGAAATCTCCGCGGGGAGACGGTCGCCTGAAGATCGTCGAGCAGCTCAAGGCCCGCGGCGCCGATGCCGTCGCCCTCGGCAAGGACGCTGTGATCGCTCACCTGGGAGCACGACGTGCCCACGGCGGCGAGGCTGCACGCGCGCTCGAGCTGGGTCGATTTCTCGCCGACAAGGGCGGCAAGGTCGGCATTGCCACCGGCCGCAGCAAGGTCGACCTCACGCGGCCCGTCGGCGAGGTCGTCGATCGGGCGGCGGGGCTCGCGCACAGCGCCGATCCGTCGCAAGTTCTCGCCGACACGACCACCACCGAGCTTGCCCGCGGTCGGTTCGAATTTCAGGTGCGCGGCGATGGCAGCGCGGTCGTCGGCCCGGCCCTCAAGGGCAAACGAAGCGACGGCTCGGGCGGCGCGCCCTTTCTCGGACGCGAGGCAGAGCTCGCCCAGATTGTCGCTGCCTACGAGAGATGCGCCGACGATTCCACCCCGGTGGTCGTGACCGTGTCGGGCGCCCCCGGAATCGGCAAGAGCCGGCTCGGTCGCGAAGTTTTGGCGCGCATCGCCGCGCACGCATCCCCGCCCAAGATCGTCGTCGTGCGCAGCGAATCGTTTGGTCGTGGCCAGCCTCTCGGCCTCGCCGCCGACGTCATGCGGTCGCTTCTCGGGATTTCCAAGGGGACCACGCTCGACGTGGTGCGCGGCGCCCTCCATTCCCTCCCCTCGCCGCTCGATCCCGCCAAGCGCGCTCTCAGCGCCCAGGCCCGCGAGCTTTTGGCGTGCCTCATCGCCAACGAGGCTTTGCCCGAGGGGCTCGATCCGCGCGGCGCGCGCGACGAGCTGTGGCTGGCAATGACCGACTTCGTCGTCCAGATGGCCAACCGAGAATCGTCGGTGCTCGTCCTCGAAGATCTGCAGTGGGCCGATGCCGATTCGATCAGTTTCATAGAGCACGCCCTCGGCCGCGCCGCGGGTCAGCCGCTTCTGGTCCTGGCACTGGTGCGCCCCGAATTTTTTCGCGCCCAGGCTCCGCGCTTCGTCGGGCGAGACCACGTCAAGCTCGACCTTCGTCCCATCTCTCGGCGCTCGGTGCGAGCCATCGCCAAGGCGATGCTCGGCGACGCCGCCAATGAGATCGCCCTCGATCGCATCGCGGCGCAGGCGGCCGGCTCACCGCTCTTCGCCGAAGAGCTCGCCCGTCTCACGGCCCTCGGCCGCAACGCCGATTCTGCGCCCACCATCGAGGCCGCCATTCAGGTCAGCCTCGACGCCCTCGACGAGGCGAGCCGCGACGCCGTGGCGCGCCTTTCCATTTTCGGACTGTCCGGTTGGGACGGTGGTCTGCAGGCGCTCGGCGTCACGGCGCCGCAGAATGCGCTCCGCCAGCTTGCTTCGGCCGATCTGCTCATCGAGCAAGCCGAATCGCGTTTGGCCGGGGTGCGCGAGTGGGCCTTCAAGCACGCGCTGGTTCGCGACGTCGCATACGCCTCGCTCGGCGAACCGCAAAAAAAGTCGCTCCACGGCAAGGCAGGAACCTGGCTCGCCAAGATGGGTGAGGACGCTGCCACCGTCGCCAAGCACTTAGAGAGCGGCGATCGACCCGCCGACGGCGCGCTCTACTGGGAAAAGGCCGCGCGGCGCGCCCTCTCCACCAACTCGCTGACCGACGCCGTGCGCATGGCCGAGACGGCGCTCGCCTTTGCCGAAGGCAAGCAGATGACCTTCGTGCGTGCGCTGCTGCTCGACGAGGCGTGGGCGCGCCTCGACCCGCGCGCGGCCGATCGCGAGACGGCCGTCTCGGCCATGGAGGACTCGGTGTTCGACGAGGCCAGCGAGATCCGCACCGAGGGCGCCCGGGCGCGCTACGACCACGCGCGCGGCACCGGCGTCGACATCGTCTTTCGTCTTTCCGAGGCCCGCGAGAAGGCCAAGAAGCTCGGCATCATCGACGAAGAAGCGCGGTGCACCGCCACGCTCGCCGCGCGTAGCGCGTACGGAGGCGATCTCGAAACCGCCGAGCGCGAAGCCGACCATCTTCTCGAAATCGCCGAAACCCGTGGCATCCCCGCGGCCGCCGTCGATGCGTGGCAGAGCCTCGCGGTCGTCCATCAAACGCGCGGAGAGCTCGAAAGTGCGCTCGAGGCGCGGCGCAAGGCAGCTCGTGCCGCCAGCCACGCGGGGCTCCGCGAGCGCGAAGCCATGCTCTCGGTGAACCTCGGGTTCGCCTTGACCACCATCGGCGCGCGCCCCGAAGCACGCGATGCGATCGAGTCGGGGCTCGCCCTCGCGCATGCCATCGGAAGCACCGGCGCCATTCGCCATGGTCGCATGAATCTGCTCGGATGGACGGCCACGTTCGGGACCGTGCCGGAGTTCGACATCGAGCTTGCCGAGCCGCGGGCCGACGCCGATGCCGCCGCCGCAAGCCGCTGGGTGACCCAGGATCGAGCCACCCTGGGAATGCTTTTTTACCGGGGATGCGAGTGGCTGGCATCGAGCGATCCCCACGCCGGCGAGCGCGCTCGCTCGCTCCTCAAGACGACGACCGAGGCGTACCGTGCCACCGGCAACCACGATCTGCTTCCCGTCGCATTGGGGATGTGGGCGCAAGCCGAACAACGTTGCGGCAATGGCGACGCCGCACGGGCGCTCGCCGAAGAAGCCGCGGGCTTGATCGAGCAAGGCGCTCCCAGCTTGCTCAACGAGAGTCCCGTCTTCGTCGCCCTGCACGATGCCTACCTCGCAGCCGGCGACCGCGCGCGGGCCATCGATGCGATCAAGCGCGGCCTCGGTCCCTTGACCCGCCGGCTCGAGGGGCTCAAAAAAACGCCGTACGCGGGGGTTTTCTTGACCGAGCTCGGTCCCAACGCGACGCTGCTCCGCCGCGCCACCGAGTACGGGTTGACGCCCCCCGAGATCGCGGCCTTCGCCGTGGCTCGTACCCCTGCCTAAATCATGATCCGTTACGAGATCCGCGGCGTGGCATCGGCGGACGAAGACCAGCTCCTCGACGTCGCCCGACACCTCGACACCGTTAACCTGCCCGACGATCGCAGCGCCATTCGCGAGCTCATCGATCTTTCCCAGCGCAGCTTCGCCGGCGACGTGAAAGACCCCAAGAAGCGCGAGTACGTCTTCGTGCTCCTCGACACCGCGCAGCAGCGGATCGTGGGAACCTCGATGATCGTGGCGCAGCTCGGACGCCGCGACGCTCCTTACATTTATTTCGACGTCATCGACGAAGAGAAGTACTCGCAGACACTCGACAAGCACTTCACGCACACGCTTTTGCGCATTGGCTACTCGTATAGCGGGCCGACCGAGATCGGTGGGCTCATCGTTTT
>JBBSDY010000005.1:0-21853 GCA_038240245.1 Polyangiales bacterium | reverse complement strand
TGGTTTACCTGGCCCTCAACGTTCCGTGGCTCGAAGAGCTCGTGCCCGACGATCTGGAAGGTGTGCTCTTTGGCTCGCTCCGGCTTGGCAACGAGAGCTTTGGCGAGGGCCGGCTCGCCGCGGGCCCCGACGCCAACGCCGAGTTATGGCGCCCGCGAATCGCAAAGGCAGCGGGCCGCAAGCAGAAGCGCGCGCTCGAAGAGATCGTTCAGCGGCTCGATTCGTTCGCCGATCCGCAAGTCTTTCGCCAGAGCGTCCGCACGGCCGCGGCGCGCGCGGCCTATCTCATCACGGGCGATATCGTGAGCACGCTCAACCACGTGCTGCGGATCGATCGCGAGCTCTCGCAGGCTCCGCGCAGCGAGGTGCCGCAGAAGCTCCTTTCTCACCCCATGACGCGCGATCTCATCTTCTTTGCGCTCTCGCCCGAGGCGTTGGCGCTGCGAAGAACGGTGGGCACGGGCTGACACGAAAGACCCCCCGCCTTTTTGTGCATTACTGCTATGATGTAGGCATGCAAACGAACATGAAAGGGGCGGGACCCAGCCATGGCTGGTGAATCTTGCGGTATCTGCGGGGGCGACGGGCGCATCGGCAACTCGTTCGGGCTCACCACGACTTGCCCGGGTTGCCACGGCTCTGGACATCGCTCCAATGAGCCAACCGGAATGCGCGACGTCACCAAGACCAAAGAGTCGCACCACCGTCAAACGAACAAGGCGGCCGTGATCGAGAAGCAGACCTGGCCCGTCACGTTCGAGGGCGCGAAGCTCGCCACCGAAGTTCGCGACAGCGCGGTTTGCGCGAGCGACTCGAAGGCCCGGCTCATCCGCGAGATCATCGATCACGAAGGCAGCCACGGCAACTGCACGCAGACCTTCATCAAGAAGATTCGCAAGCAGGTTCGCCCACGCGTTTCGACTTAAGCCCTCTCGGGCAGTACGGCTTAGTTGCGCGTCTTCGCGGCCAGCCTTTTGGCCTGGCATTCGGCGCAAACGCCATAAAGCTCGTGCTTGTGGGTGCGCAGATCGAAACCGTGTGCACGGGCGACCTCGTCTTGCAATAGCTCGATGCGGGGCTCTTCGAACTCGGTGATCCCCTGGCACTCGATGCAGATGAGGTGATCGTGGTGGGTGTCGCCATCGGCGAGCTCGTAGCGGGTGACGCCATCCCCGAAGTGCCGCTCGTTGGCGACTCCGCTCTCGGCCAGGAGCTTGAGCGTGCGGTAGACCGTCGCGTAGCCCACCCGAGAATCGGCCGAGCGGACCTGACCGAGCAGCTCCTCGATGGTGATGTGGGCATGCGCGTGAAAGAACGTGTCGATGATGAGCCGGCGCTGCTCGGTCGAGCGCAGCCCCTTTCGGGCCATGTACGCGGCCAGGATATCGCGCAGGTGCTCAATGTTTCCGTGTTCCGCTTCCATGCCGCTCTCGCCCGCCGCCCCTTCTTTCGTTCCCGGCGCCGCGCCGAGGCGCCTAGTGTACTTGATTGTGGGCGATGACGTCAGCCCCGGCAAAATCGGACGCCCGGGAGATCGGCGCGGGCGCCGTTCGGGTGAGGTCGGTCGCCCGGGCGTGCAGGGCGGAAGCCACTGCGCCGATCAGCGCGGCCAGCGGCGCGTAAGCTGCGGGCAGCAGCCCAAACGCCACCCCCAGGGCGAGGACCATGCCCGGGGAGATGGCCAGGACGAGGGCCGTGCGCGCCTCGTTCTTGGTGCGTCGCGCCAGGGAAATGGCCAGCGCGCCATCACGCACGTCATCGGAGGCGAGCATGACGCCCCATTCGCCGGAGGCGCCGCCAGGAGAGGGCATGGCCACCGGAACGTCGGCCGCCGCCATCGCCGCCTCGTCGGTGCGCGGATTGCCCAGAACGGCAACGGTCACTCCGCCCTGGGCCAGACGTTGGATCTCGACGGCACGATCCGCCGAGAGGATTTCGGGTCGAACGTGCTCGATGTCGAGCGCGCGTCCGATGGCTTCGCAAGTCTCGCGGCTGTCGCCGGAGATCAAAACTGGCTCGACCTGCGCGTCGAGCAAGTGCTGAACAGCGGCGCGCGCACCGGGACGAAGCCCGTCTTGCAGACCCAGCACGCCCACGAGCTTGCCGGCCAGCGCGATGAGCAACACCTGCCGACCGTGCGCCTCGATCTCGGCGATTTTCTGTTCGGCAATCGCCACCGAGATTTTTTCTTTTAGCATCAAGGCGCGGCTGCCCACGACGAGCGACTCGCCCGTCGAGGCCACGGCCGTGACCCCCAGCCCTGGTTGCACGGTGGGACTGCGTACGGCGTCGGGGCGGATCCGTCGTGCAACGGCCGAGCGCTGGATGGCCATTGCAACGGGGTGCGCGCTCGAGCTCTCGGCCCCCGCGGCGAGCGCCAGAACGTGCTCTTCGCCGAGCTTGCCCACGGCTTCGAGATCGGCGAGCTCGGGCTCACCGAGCAAGAGGGTGCCCCGGGCGCAGAACGCTGCGATCGAGACATCGCCAGCGCGATCCCAGTCGAGCGGGCCGCGGTAGATGACGCCTCGGCGAAGGCCCTCGAGAATGCCGCGCCCGACGTGGACGGCGGCCATGGATCCCACAGCTGCGGTGGTGATGGCCGCATAGGCGGCGATTCCCGACAGCACCATCTTGACCTGTGATTCGCCGTTGGCGAAGGCGGCGAGCGCCGCGAGGAGCATCGCCAGCGGTCCTCCGCGATCGGCGATGACGTGGGCCATGCGGGCGATCTTGGCGTGAACGTCGGCGCGGCGGCGCGGATCGAGCGTGAGACGGATCCACGCGCGATCGAGTCCGGTCGACGTGGCACGCACCCGCAAGGTGCCCGAAGTGACACGCGCTCCCGCCAGAAGCGCATCGCCTTCGCGCCGCTTGATCGATTCGGACGCCCCCATCCACGGCACGATGATGGCTTCGCCCGCCACCACGGTGCCATCCACACGCAGGAGATCGCCCGCCGAAACCGCGAGCTCTTCACCAGGTTTGAATTCGCGATCCGAAGCTTTGCACAGCATCTCGGTGATTCGCGCTCGCTCGCTGGCGACAGCGTGGCGCGCGCGCTCCACAAGCTCGATCGCGAAAGCCGTGACCGTCACGACGATGCCGGCGAAGGTGGTCGCCTCTTCGGTGGCTGGATCGAGCACGGACCACGCGTACGCGGTGACCACGCAAGCGGCGAGACCGGGCGCAAGAAGGAGCGCCGGGTGCACGTTGGTCGGATCGGGGCGCGCGCGCAGGGCGCGCAGGGCCACGCAAAGCCAGCCCAAAAAGGCGAGGACGATGCGCACGAGGATGACGGTGGGTGTCGTGCCGGCGAGCACCAGCGATATCGCGAGCGCCCCGCTCGAAACCGCCACCCACAGGAGCAGAGAGCCGACCGCGACGGAGCTCTCACCCCGGTCGCTGCGTCCGCTTCCGACCGCGACGCCGGCGCGCCGCAACGACAGCGGGGTGGGCACCTGTGTCGATGGCTCGGACTCGGAAGGTGCGCCATCGGCCAGCGCGACGTCGCCCGGCTCGGGCGTGGCTGCGTGCGCGGCGAGAGCTCCGTTGGTCGTCGCGATTTCTCGGCGCACTGCCAGCGGCGCGAGGCTCTCGCGGCAGCCGACGTCACAAAAATAGAAAAAACGCTCGCCGAAGATGGCAACGTGTCCCGCGCGCAGTGGATCGACGGCTTTCGCGCACGCGGGGCAGCTCGGCGTCATGCGTTGCCGAGAGCCCACAGGAGGACGGCCTTGCCGGTATGCAACCGGGCCTCGGCCTGATCCCAGACGAAGCTACGCGGGCCGTCGATGACATCGGCGTCGATCTCTTCGCCGCGGTGGGCGGGAAGACAGTGCAGAACGACGACCTCTTTCGATGCCAGCGAGACGAGCTGGTTCGTCACGCAAAACCCTTGAAAGGCTTGCAGACGGCGCGCCGCCTCGTCCTCCTGCCCCATGCTCGCCCAAACGTCGGTGCTGATCACATCGGCGCCTTCGCACGCACGCCTGGGATCACCGACGACGGAGACGTTGGCGCCAGCCTTGCGCGCGAGATCGACTTCGCCCGCGGGAGGCTCGAAGCCGGGGGGGCTGGCGATCACGAGCTCGAAGCCGAGGAGCTTGGCGGCCTCGATCCACGAGCGCGCCATGTTGTTGCCGTCTCCGATCCACGCGTAACGCAGACCGGTCAGCTTCTTCTTTTGCTCTCGCACCGTGTAGAGATCGGCGAGAAGCTGCAGGGGATGGGCTTCGTCGGTGAGCGCGTTGACGACGGGAACGCGCGAGGCGCGGGCCATCTCGACGAGGCGCGATGATTCGAAGGTGCGGTAGCTAATGATGTCGACGAGGCGCGCCAGGACACGCGCCGTGTCGGCGGGGGGCTCGCCGCGGCCGATTTGCGAGCCCTGCGCGGTGATCACCACCGGGTGACCGCCCAGCTCGACGACGGCGATCTCGAGCGAAACACGGGTGCGCGTCGATGCCTTGTCGAACAACAGGGCCGCCGAGCGGCCTGCCAGCGGCCGCGGGTGCTCGGGCGTCCCGCGCGTTCGCTGCAGCTCTTTCGTCAGATCGAGCAGACGCTCGATTCCGCCTTTTCCCAGATCTTCGAGGCATAGAAAATCGCGTTTCATGCGCGTGCTCCCTCGGTGGTGGCGGCCTTTTGCGGACGAAGTGAAACCAGCACCTCGTCGAGGATCCGGACGCCTTGATCGAGCTCGGCCTCGGTGACGACGAGCGGCGGACAGAAGCGAAGAGCCGTGTCACCGGCGACGATGAGCAACAGCCCGCGATCGCGCAGCGGCTCGAGGATGGCGCGAGGCGCGAGCCCTCCTTTGAGGGGCACGGCGCGAAGGAGACCGACGCCACGCTCGGGACCGAGCACGTCGGGGTGCTTGCCGCAAAGGGTGCTCAAGGCCTTGCTCAGGTGCTCGCCCTTGCGTTTCGCACCTTCGACGAGCTGCTCTTCGTCGAGAACCGCGAGCACGGTGAGCGCCGCGGTGCATCCCAGCGGGTTGCCAGCGTACGTCGAGCCGTGCGAGCCGGGCGGCAGCGCACCGGACAGCTTCTCGAGACAGACCATTGCGCCGATGGGAAATCCACCGCCCAGACCCTTGGCGAGCGCGATCGCATCGGGAACCACGCCGTGCTGCTGGCAAGCGAGAAAGCTGCCGGTGCGGCCGACGCCCGTTTGGACCTCGTCGAGCAACAGGAGAGCGCCGTGACTCTCGGTGATACTTCGTAGCGCAGCGAGAAAGCCGGGCGGCGCGGGAACGACGCCACCTTCGCCTTGCACCGGCTCGACGATGATGGCGGCCACGTCGGGCCCCATCGCGTTCTTCACGGCTTCGAGATCGCCGTAGGGAACGTGGGTGACGCCGCCTTCGTAGGGGCCGAAGCCCTCGCGGTACTTGGCGCGACCGGTCATCGAAAGCGCGCCGAGCGTGCGACCGTGGAAGGCCTCTTCGAAGGCGATGATGCGGTAGCGATCCTTCTGTCCGTTCAAGAAGAAGTGATGGCGCGCAAGCTTGAGGAGGGCCTCGTTGGCCTCGGTTCCCGAGTTGCAGAAGAATGCGCGATCCATGCCCGTTCTTTTGCAGAGCTCGGCAGCCAGAAGGATGTTCGGCTCGTTGTAAAAATAGTTGGACATGTGCACGAGGCGGCCCACCTGACGGGAGATGGCAGCCACGTAGCGCGGATGGGCGTGCCCCAGCGCCGAGACGGCGACACCCGCTGCCAGGTCGAGGTAACGCTTGCCCGCTTTGTCCCAAACTTCGCAGCCCTTGCCTCGAACGAAGACGATTGGGGGCTGGCGGTAGTTGGGGTAAAGATGCTGCTCGGCAAGGGCCACGAGGACCGCCTGGTCGGTGTTTGCCATGCGCCCGATCTAGCACGAGGCAAGCCAAGGCCCCAACCTGGCCCACCGGCAATCGCGGCGGTGGCCCAACCTGGCACAAATTGGGTCAGGCTCGAAGCTCGAGGATCCGGTCGGCGATCTGCGCGAATCCCTTGCCCTTCGGCTGCGAAGCGACGAAGCGCGGAGGCACCGACAGCCGGCGGACGCTCGCGGCGACATTGGCAACGCCCAGGCTCGTGGCGAAGGCAAAAAAGCACGGCGCGTCGTTGCCGCTGTCTCCAACGAACGCATAGCGGCTGCGAACGCGCGTGGGATCTTCGCCGAAGCAATCGGAGAGGAAGGCGACCGTACCCGAGGCCTTGTCGAAGGGATCGAGCGTCAAGTGCAGGTGCACGCTCGATACGAACGTGCGCATCCCGAGAGCGCGGGCCGCGTCCTCGATGCGCGAAACGACATCGGCAGGAACGCGCTGTGACTCGCCAATGTCGATGGTGAAATCGCTGATGCGCGCGTGCACGTCGTCCGAGGGGCGCACTTCGCCGAATCGACGGCGCAGCTCGTCGAAGGCTGCGGAGATGCGGATCCGGCGCGCGCGGCGGGTGGCCTCGTCGGCACGCTCCCATCGCGCGAGCCGGCCGCCCTCGCGATAAAAAGCGACCGCGCCGTTCTCGGTGACCACGCCGCGCACCGGCCATTGCCGCGCCATCACCTCGCCGAACCCCGCGGGACGACCGGTCACTGCGACGAGCGCGAGCCCCGCGCGCGACAGCCGACCGAGCGCGGCATACGCCGTCTCGGTGAGGCGACCGTCGTCGAGAAACGTATCGTCGAGATCGAAGAGCAGACCGGCAAGCCCGGCCGCCTCGGCCCGCTCCAGAGAGGCGAGTGGCTTCACACCGGCTCCACCAGGCAAAGGGTGCTCTTGAGATAGAGACCCTCCGGAAAAGCCGCGAGGACCGGATGGTCGAAACCCTGGAAGAAACGCTCGAGGACCGTCGCCCGCACGTTGGCCTCGCGGGCACCGATGGCGAGCGCGCGGGTGAGCAGGTCGAGCCCCACCGCAGCCGAGCACGACGCGAACAGCAAGAGGCCCCCCGGGCGCGTCGCTCGACAGGCCGCCGCGGCGAGCTTCTGGTACGCGCCCAGCGCGCCCGTCTTCGAGCTACGGGTCGGCGCAAATTTGGGGGGATCGCAGAGCACGAGATCGAAGCCCCCTTCGCGCCCTGCCGCGGTCATTCGCTCCCGGGCATCGTCGCGGACGTAGCGGATGCGATCGATGAGGCCGTTGCGGCGCGCGCACTCTGCGCCCACCTCGAGAGCCGTCGCACTCTCGTCGACGGCGACGACCTCGGTGGCCCCACCCCGCGCAGCGGCCATGGCGAACGATCCGACGAAGCTATAGGCATCGAGCACGCGACGGCCCTTGGCAAGCTGCTCGACACGTCCTCGCATGGGCCGCTGATCGAGGTAGAAACCGGTCTTCTGGGCGAGCGAGAGAGGAAGCTCGTACGAGAGCCCGCGCTCCTGAAACGAAAGCGCGCCCACGCTGGCATCGCCGTGGACGATCGTCTCGCTGGGAGGGAACTTCTCGGCGCGCGCCGTCGCGGCGGATGTCCTGTCGATGATGGCCCGTGGCGACAAGACGTCGTGAAGGGCCTCGAAGAGCGCTCCCTGGCGTCGCTTCATGCCAATGGTCCCGAGCTGAACGACAGCAACGTCGTCGAAGACATCGACGACCCAGCCGGGCAGCTCGTCTCCGTCGGCGTTGACCATGCGAAGGGCGTTCGTCTCACGCGACGGCAAGCCGAAAAGCCGGCGCCGCTCCACGGCACGCTCGACGCGCGCGCGAAAGAATGCGACGTCGATCGGCGTGGTCCGATCGCGCAGGATGATGCGAACCGGAATCGCCGAGCCGGGCGAATAGAAGCCGCGTCCGATGAAGTTGCCGCGCGGATCGACGACGTCGATCTCGTCGCCCGCCACCGCGCCCCCCTCGATGCGTTGGATGGCCTGGGCGTAGACCCACGGATGACCAGCCCAAATGGGCTGAATGTGACCGGGCTTCAGAATGAGGGCTGGCATGCGTGACCGGGCCTACCCTGCACCATTGTAACCGGTCGTGCACAAGTTCCGGCTGGCCGGACGCAGCCGCGCCCGTCGGTGACCGTACCGAAGCCCCGAGCGCGGGCGCACCAGGGTCGGATCGGTGGCATCCGGGTTGCTATGAATTCGTGCACGATGCGTCACGTCATGCTTGGCTCGTTGCTCTTGGTTGGCTTCCTGGTTTCGGTCAATGCCCTCGCAGAGGAAGGTCCACTTCCACCTCTGCCTGCCTCGCCGCCCGAGTACGACGCGCCTCCACCGCCGCCACCACCTCCACCCGGGCGTCGCTCTGAATGGGGCGCGCAGATCCGATTGGAGACGGCAGCGATGGGCCACGACGCGGCTCCCGACGCTGGAATGGGAGGGCTCGGGTTCAGCGTGCGGCCCCGGCTTGGCCCTTACTTTGCCATCGACTTCGGTATCGATTTTCTCCGCGGCCAGGATTTCAACGCCGAGGACCGCAGCGAGACGGCATTTTTCATCAACCCCATGTTCTTCGTGAACCCCAAGAACCGGGCCCAGGTCTATCTCTTCGGTGGTTTGGGATTTGCTGGCGCCGACGTGACGCACGTCGATCGAACGCACAGTCGATACGACTACGTGGGTCTCGACGCCGGGGTCGGCCTCGAGCTTCGCTTCGGGCGACACGTCGCATTCGATGGCGACATGTTGGCATTCGTTCGGCGCCGCACCGACGACGCCGCTGCGCTCGACCCCGAGTTCGTCGACCCTCGCACCGGGCGCTCCACCAACACGTCGAATGGAGCCCTGTTTCGCGTGGGAATGACTTATTACTGGTGAACGCAGGCCTGATGACCTGAATCAGATCTTTGAGAGCCTTGAAAGCCGAGGCGCGGATCTTAGCGCCCCACACGAAGCGTGCGACGCGGAGTCGCGGCCGCGCGGCAGAGCTCGCGGGTTTTCGCGCCCATCGCACGGGCCTCCTTCTTCGTTTTGTGATCGTATCCAATCAGGTGCAAAAGGCCGTGGGCCAAAAGCACCCGCACCTCGGTCTCGAGGGTGCGACCCCGCCGCGACGCTTGCCGGCGTGCGGTCTCGACGCTCACCACGACATCGCCGAGCATCTCGGGCCCCGGCGGGGCACCTTCGCCAGCGGGAGGGCCTTCGCGCATGGCAAACGCGAGAACGTCGGTCGGCTTGTCACGGTGGCGAAACACGCGGTTGAGCTCGTGGATCTCACCATCGTCGGTGAGCGCGATCGATAGCTCGGCGCCGGCGAGATCGAGAGCAAGGAGCATGCGCTCGGCCCACCGGCGCACGAGCGCCGCGGACAGATCGCGAAAGGGCCCGTTACGAACGGAGACGAGAGCGGGCAAGGCGACAGATCACCCGACGGGAATCTTCTTGCCGTCCTCGATGAACTTCTTGAGACCGAGATCGGTGAGCGGGTGGTAAGCGAGCTGCTCGAGCACCTTGAAGGGGATGGTGCAGATGTCGGCGCCGAGCTGCGCCGCTTGCAACACGTGCACCGGACTGCGCACGCTCGCCACCAGCACCTCGGTGTTGTAGCCGTAGTTTTGGTAGATGGTGATGATCTGCTCGATGAGCTGCATTCCTTCGTGCGAGGTGTCGTCGATGCGACCGATGAAGGGCGAGATGAAGCTGGCGCCGGCCTTGGCGGCCAGCAGCGCCTGGTTGGCCGAAAAACACAGCGTGACGTTGGTGCGGGTGCCCTCGTTGGCGAACGTTTTCACCGCGCGAAGGCCCTCGGGAATGAGCGGCACCTTGACGATCATGTTCTTGTGAATCTTGGCGATCTCTCGCCCTTCGCGGAGGATCGAGTCGTAGTCGGTGGACAGGACCTCGCCCGAAATGGGACCGTCGACAATCTCGCAGATCTCGGCGAGCGCCTTTTTCATGGGCTTGCCGCTCTTGGCGAGCAGCGATGGGTTGGTGGTGACGCCATCGAGCAATCCCATCGAGGCGGCCTTCTTGATTTCTTCGATATCCCCGGAGTCGATGAAGAACTTCATGGCACTCCCATACTACGTTCCCGGGCCCGACGCTAAGGACCTTGGGACGTCGCTACCAGGCGTACGCTTCGGGCGCGGTGCCGCCGGGTCCCGGGAAGATCTCGTCGATCTTCTTGAGCACCGCGGGCTCGAGCTTGATCTCGAGCGCCTTCAGCGATCCGGCGAGCTGCTCCTGGGTGCGCGGGCCGATGATGGGCGCCGTCACGACCTTGTTGCTGAGCAGCCAGGCGATGGCCACATCGGCGGGCTCGTGACCGAGCTCGCGGCAGAGACCGTCCCACCTTGCCAGGCTCGGACCGTTCTTCTCGCGCTCTTTCTTTTGCCAGTCGCCATCGCGTCGGCTCTTGTCGGCGCCGCCCTTGCGCCCGCCCACGGCGAGCAACCCGCCCCCGAGAGGGCTCCACGGAATGAGACCGACGCCGTATCGCTCGCACGCCGGAACGACCTCGAGCTCGACCGTACGACAGAGCAGGCTGTATTTGCTCTGCTCGGAGACGAGACCGACGAAGTTGCGATGTTTGGCGATCTCGTTCGCCTGGGCAATGTGCCAGCCCGCGAAATTCGAGGAGCCCGCGTAGAGCACTTTGCCCTGCTGAACGAGCACCTCGTACGCTTGCCAGATCTCGTCCCACGATGTGGCGCGATCGATGTGATGCATCTGGTAGACGTCGATGTAATCGGTCTTGAGACGTTTCAGGCTGGCGTCGCACGCCTGCCGGATGTGCAGTGCCGAGCAGCGGCCGTGGTTCGGCCACTTGCTCATCTCGCCATAAAACTTGGTGGCGAGGACGACCTTCTCGCGCCGGCCGCCGCCTTGTGCGAACCACCGGCCGATGATCTGCTCGGTGATTCCTTCGCCCTGTTTCCAACCATAGACGTTGGCGGTGTCGAAGAAGTTGATGCCCGCGTCGATGGCGGCATCCATGATGGCGAACGAGTCGGCCTCGGTCGTCTCCGGCCCGAAGTTCATCGTCCCCAGACAAAGCCGGCTGACCTTGGCGCCCGAGCCCCCAAGCTGTGTGTATTCCATGTTTTCCTCCCGAGTTTTATGGCGGCGAGGACGGTGCCCGATGGACTGATGAATGTCAATACGATGCGCGGACGGATCTCGGACATCGAGACGCGACCTCCACAACCCTAAGCCGTGACGTCTTCGTTCTCGTCGGGTGCGCCGTCGGTCGTGCCATGACACTTCTTGAATTTTTTTCCGCTGCCGCACGGGCACAGATCGTTGCGTCCAATCTTGGGGGCCGCGCGTGCGGCGGGGGGCGGCATCGACGCCTGCGGTCGCGGGCGGGCGCGCTGACCGGCGGGGGCGGCCTCGCCGGGCACCGCGCCTTCTTCTTCTTCGCCGTGGCGTGCCGTCGCATGCTGGAGCTGAGCGGCGTGCTTTTCCATGTCCTCGGCTTCGATGGCGGCGATCTCTTCTTGGCGCTGCACCTTGACGCGCAAGAGCTTGGTCACCACGACCGAGCAAACCGAGGCCATCATGTTGACGAAGAGGTCGTAGCCCTCTTTCTTGTACTCTTGCTTGGGATCTTTTTGACCATAGCCGCGCAAGCCGATGCCGTCGCGCAGGTGATCCATGTTGGTGAGGTGCTCGACCCAAGCGCGGTCGATCTCTTCGAGATAGAGGTGCCGGAACACACGGCAGCACAGCTCGATACCGAGCTCTTTCTCTTTTTGGGCGACGACCTCGAAGGCGCGATCGTAGAGGGAGCGCGCGAGTAACTCGGGATCTCCGAACGACTCGACGTCGTCACCGGGCGAGATGCCGAAATGCTCGGTGAAGCCCTCGCGAAGGCCGCCCCAGTCCCAGTCGTCGGGCGTCTTGTTCATGGGGCACGACTCTTCGACCATCGCGCCAATGATGCGATCGACCAGATCGAGCATGCGCTCGCGTTGCTCGGTGAGCGCGAGGGGAATCGTCTCCATCATCTCGTCGTACATGCCCGCCGCGTCGATCTCGCGGCGCTCGATCTCGATCTTGACTCCCCACCACTGGTAGACCTCTTGCTGAAGATGCGTCAGCTCGACGAGCTTGACGTTCTCGAACGCCTCGCGCGGGATGACGCCGCTGTGACCGTTCTGGCCGTTCGTCGTGGCGTCGCCAGCCTTGGCCCGGATGGGCGTCTCGGCGAACATCCCCAGCACCTCGGTGACCCGCGGGGCGACTTCTTCGACGATGTTGGGCCGCGCCTCGAACCCCTTGACGTCACCCGTCGGCTTGCCGTCCTCGTCGACCTCTTCGGGGCGGTAGCGGCCGTCGAGTAGCTGCTGGCGCATGACGTAGACCGTCTTGCGCTGCGCGCTCATCACGTCGTCGTATTCGAGCAGGTTCTTGCGGATGTCGAAGTTGCGCTCTTCGACCTTTTGCTGAGCGTTCTGGACGCTCTTGGTGACCCAGGGGTGCTCGATAGGCTCGTCGTCGGGCATGCCCATGCGGTCCATCAAGTTTTTGACCTTGTCGCCCGCGAAGATGCGCATCAGATCGTCTTCGAGCGAAAGATAAAACCGTGACGAGCCGGGATCGCCCTGCCGGCCTGCGCGACCGCGGAGCTGGTTGTCGATGCGGCGCGACTCGTGCCGCTCGGTGCCCAGAATGTGCAGGCCGCCGGCCTCGACGACCTCGAGTCGCTCGGCGGCGCAGCTTGCCTCGTTGCGCTCGACGAGCTTCTGGAACTCTTCGGGCTCGGCGTCGGGAAGGCGGTTGTTCTCGAGAAACTCGATCTTGGCCATCATCTCGGCGTTGCCGCCCAGGATGATGTCGGTGCCGCGACCGGCCATGTTGGTGGAGACCGTGATGGCGCCCTTGCGACCGGCCTGGGCGATGACTTGCGCCTCTTTGGCGTGGTGCTTCGCGTTGAGCACGTTGTGGGGGATGCCCCTCTTCTGCAGGATGCGCGCGATGGCGCCGGATTTTTCGACGCTGGTGGTGCCCACGAGCACCGGTTGCCCGCGCTCGTTGTAGTCGATCAGCTCTTTGATGACCGCCGAGAACTTCTCGCGCTCGGTCTTGTAGACGACGTCTTCGGCATCGGCGCGAACGATGGGCTTGTTGGTGGGGATGATGGTGACGTCGAGCTTGTAGGTGCTGTGAAACTCGGCGGCCTCGGTATCGGCCGTGCCGGTCATGCCGGCGAGCTTCTTGTAGATCCTGAAGAGATTCTGAAACGTGATGGTGGCCATCGTGCGGCTCTCTTCTTGGACCGGCACGTTTTCTTTGGCTTCGACCGCCTGGTGCAGACCGTCGGACCACCTGCGTCCGGGCAGCACGCGCCCGGTGAACTCGTCGATGATGAGGACCTTGCCGTCGGGCGACACCATGTAGTTGACGTCGCGCTTGTAGAGCGTGTGTGCCCGCAGGCACTGGTTCATGATGTGCAGCGTCTCGAGGTAGATGGGATCGTAGAGGTTCGAGATGCCGAGAAGCTTTTGCGCCGCCTCGACGCCCGAGTCGGTGAGGGTGACCGAATGGCCCTTCTCGTCGACGACGTAGTGCTCGTCGAGCTTGAGACGGGGGATGACCTCGTTGATGGATCGGTACTTCTCGCTCGATCGCTCGCCCTGGCCGCTGATGATGAGGGGCGTGCGCGCCTCGTCGATGAGAATCGAGTCGACCTCGTCGACGATGGCGTAGTTGAGCGGGCGCTGTGCGTACTCGAGCGCCGAGAACTTCATGTTGTCGCGCAGGTAGTCGAAACCGAACTCGTTGTTCTGGCCGTAGGCGATGTCCGACCGGTACGAGCGTCTCTTGTCAGCGTCGGTTTGCGAGTTGACGATGGTGCCCACCGTCATGCCGAGAAACTTGTAGATCTTGCCCATCCACTCCGCGTCGCGGGTGGCGAGGTAGTCGTTCACGGTGACGACGTGGACGCCTTTGCTCTCGAGAGCATTGAGGTAACAAGGGAGGGTGGCCACGAGGGTCTTGCCCTCGCCGGTTCGCATCTCGGCGATGCCGCCGTTGTGCAGGACCATGCCGCCGATGAGCTGCACGTCGTAGTGGCGCATCCGCAGGACCCGGCGGCTCGCCTCGCGGCAAACCGCGAACGCTTCGACGAGGAGATCTTCGAGGGTGGCACCGTTGTCGAGCTTCTCTCGAAATTCCGCGGTCTTGGCGCGCAGATCGTCGTCGGAAAGCGCCTTCATCTTGTCTTCGAGGGCGTTGATGAGCTCGACCCTCGGTCGCATTCTGCGGATCGAGCGCTCGTGTGACGTCCCGAACACTTTCTTGATGGCCCAGGTCAGCATCGTTTCCCTAGCGAAGTCGCCCCAGTTCCTGCCGGGCGTGACAGCGGGGAACGTAGCCGCGCCGGGCCCCGTGCGCAACGTCTGCGGGCCGTCGGACCGCAAGAAAACCCCTCCGCACCGTCAGAAGGCGAATCAACGCTGCCTTGCGGGCCGTCTGGCGGCCGGACGCGGGCCTACTTCAGCAGGTCGGGCAGCTGCAGTTGAGCTGTTTGCCGCCCATGCTCGCGTTGCACGCGCCGAAGGGCGGAAGGCACGCGAAAGAACCCGCGCAGCCGCAGGTGACGTTGGCGTCGCACTGCGCCGGTACATCGACGCACCGAAAAGTAGAACCGATCTGCGTCTCTTGCCGCGCGCAGAGATGGGCATCCGAAGCGCAAGCCTTGCAATCGGTCACCGTGCGGCACGTCGACGCCGGCACGCAGGCGCCCCAGCAATTGCCCTTCACCGACTGCACCTGACCTTCGGGGCAAGGCTCCACGGGAACGATGTTGCAGGTAACGTTCCTCGAGTCGCACTCCGGCGCGAGAACACACTTGCCGAGCGAGCACCTCACACCCTGAATGCGCTCGGCGGAGCACGCGCTCTGAACGCACTCCCGGTCGCAGGCGCGAGCTTTCTCGCCCACTCCGAGCGCGACGCACTCGCAACACGTGTTGCCGAGATGGCAGTCGCTGTCCACTTTGCATACAGCTCCCGAGCCGCCGTCGATCGGCGGGGCAGCATCGGACCGACCCGCATCGACGACGCTTCCGGCATTGCCGCCCGTTCCTGGTTGGCCCGCCGCGCCGCCCGTTCCCGCGCCGCCCGTCCCCATCGCGCCGCCGCTACCTGAGGCTCCGCCGTCGGAAACGCTCCCCGCGTCGCCGCCGGCGGATCCCGTGCTCGCTCCCCCGGTGCCTCCGGAGCCTGCCGTGCCGGCGTCGGGGTTGGCCGCCGCGCCCGCGCTGCCTGCTTGCCCGGTCCTGTCGAAGCTCGAGAAGCCGGTGCCACCGCAGGCTGTGAGGGCCAGCGAGATCGAGACGAAAGCAAAGCGGTTCATGAAGTCCTCCGAACGCTATTGAATGAAGCGTGCGGCCCAACACCACCGAAGTCCAAGCTTCACTGCACGGTGAGCTCGATCGTTTCGGCCGGTTGTCCTACATCTGACTCGGCTCGCACACGATGCACGCCACGTCGCAGTGGCCAAGCCGCTAGAAACGGTGACCTCGTCGACGCGAGGAGCTGGCCATCGACGTAAAAGCGCACCCGTATGGCCGATCCCGGCGCCACCGCACGCAGCGTGACCATTTGACGTGACGATGCGCCGTCATCGTAGACGAACTTGGCGCCATCGAGAGGGAACGCGAGCCGGGTCTCGTTTCGGGTCACTTCGTTGCTTTTGATATCGGCAGCGCCGCGCGGCGCAAACGGTCCGGGGCAGAGCGGCGAGAAAGTGTCGGCAGCGAGTGGTCGCGCAGAATCCTTGGCCCAAGATGCATAGGCCGGATCGAAAGCCTCGTACGAGCGATCCTCGACGAACCGCGCGGGACAACCCGCTCCCGCGCGCAGGCCATTGCGAACATCGATGTGCACCATCTCGTGCATGGCGCAGGTCGCATGCGGCGCCGTTCCCCTGGCGAAGATCTCGCGGTGTCGGTGCGGGCAGCCGGGGCCAGGAAGAGCGCCCGAGAGGGGACAAATCTCGACGGTGTCGAGCTCCGGCTCGGTATCGCGTGCGGCCGCGGGAGCCCGGCGCGCAGCAGCGATCATCACGTCGCGAAAGAGGGGCCCGGCACCGGAGACACCGCTCACACCGTGCATCGAGCTGCCGTCGAAGTTGCCAACCCAAACGGCAACGGTGATCTCGGGCGTGTATCCAATCGTCCAGTTGTCGCGAAATCCCTTCGACGTGCCCGTCTTGACTGATACGGCAAACGGCAGGTCGAGCGGACTGTCGCTTCCAAACGACGCCACGCGCGCGTGACGGTCGGACAGGATGTCGGAGATGACCCGCGCCTCGTCCTTGTGCATCACGGCAATCCCGCTCGCGTCTGCCGTGCCAGAGGCGGCACCTTGCGATGCGCCCGCCGCGTTTTTCCGAACGGCGACCACGGGCAACGAGACTCCTCCCCGCGCCAGGGTCGCGTACGCGTTGGCGAGATCGATGAGACGAACCTCACCATCACCAAGCGCGATCGCCGGCCCATAAAAAGCCGCGTCGCGATCGAGCGACGAGAAGCCGACCTGCTGCAACCGCGACAGCACGGGGCCCGCGCCGAGCAATGACGCCGTGTACACGGCGGGCACGTTGTAGGAGTTGGCGAGCGCTTCGCGCAAGCGCACCGGCCCGTGGTAACGACCATCGTAGTTCTGCGGGTGGTAGTCGACGCCATCGTGCTCGAGGTGCAGATCGATGTCCGGCAGCACGGTTGCCGCGGTAAAACCGAGCTTCTCCAGGGCCAGCTCGTAAACGAAGGGCTTGAGGGCCGATCCGGGCTGACGCAAGGCGAGCACGCCGTCGTTCTCACCCAGGTGATCGGCATCGTTGAGGTCGGGAGAGCCCACGTACGCGAGAATCTCGCCCGACCGGTTGTCGAGCACGATGACCGCCGCAGCGGTGACGTGCCGGCGCGCCAGACCCCGGGCCGTGCCCTGGGCGAGCACCTCGACCTCTCTCTGGAGTTGCCCATCGAGCGTCGTCGTGATCTCGGCAGGCAAGGATCCACGGGCGCCCACCGAAGGATCGAGCGCGCCCCGAAGGAGCCCGCGAACGAAGTGCGGCGCGCCGAGCCCGCCCGCGCCCCGGGTGAGCGCAATCGGCTCTCCCTCTGCACGTGCAACTTCGTCGAATGTCGCCTGGCCATTGGAGAGCAGGCGATCGAGAATGCGATTGCGCCGGCGCAGGATGCGCGCGACGCCCTTCGTCGGGTCGTAAAGCGATGGCCCGCGAGGCATCCCGGAGAGCAGCGCGACCTCGGCGAGCGAGAGATCGCGCGTGGGCTTGTCGAAATAGAAGTGGCTGGCGGCCTCGATCCCCCGCAGGCCTGGTCCGAAGGCCACGCGGTTGATGTATTGCTCGAGGATCTCGCGCTTGCCGAGCGACCATTCGATGCGTATCGCAAGGGCCATTTCGCGGAATTTTCCCCACGCCGTACGCGGACGGGCGACCACGGTGCGAGCGAGCTGTTGCGTCAACGTCGACGCGCCCGACACGACGCGCCGGTGCCAGACGGCTTGTCCCATCGCGCGCATGATGGCCAACGGATCGACGCCCGCGTGCAAGAAGAAGCGCCGATCTTCGGCCGCGAGCATCGCTCTTTCAGCGCGCTCGCCGATCTCGTCGAGCTTGACGTACCGCGCCCGGCATCCATCGTCGGCGCGGACCTCGCGCAGGAGCGTCCCGTTGCGATCGAGCACGCGCACCGACGGTGCGTAGCGGCCCGCGTCGCGCAGCTCGGGCGGCAGAGGCGTGAGGGCCGCCGTCGCAAACAGGACGACCCACGGAAGCAGCAGAATCGCAAAGAACCAGGCGGCTCGCTTCATGGCGCGCTTCCCTTCACCTCGACGGTGATCGCGCCCGAGCGCCCGAAGACCTCGGGAACATACATCTCCTCGGCCTGGGTGGGCGGCACGACGAACGTTCCGAACGTCGTGGCTCGCGCGAGGTAGCGGTAGTGGTACATGCCCGCCGCCATGTGCTCGACGAAAAAGAGCACGCGATCATCGCGCATCTCGCGGCGCGGCGAGCTCGAGAGGTACTCCGATCCGGTGGCCACGCGATCGTCGCGGCCCTCCTGATCGTCCTCGGTCGCCGGCTCGCCGACGCCGTCGACGTCGAGCGAAGCACCGGTCGTTGCAAGGCGCGCATCGACCGGCTCGAGCCCCGCCGGCAGAGGATCGTCGATCACCACGAACTCGCGCGGCGAGGGGGTAACCACGACGAGATCGGCGAGCACGAGATCTCCGCCAGCGAAGCTCGATGCCGACGCGCCGGGAAGGGTCATGACCGCGCCGGCGAGTTGCTCGGGGCGCACCGCGCGCAGCGTCTTCTTCACGAAGAAGCCGCGATCGAGCGGCTGCCGGGGCAACTCTTTTTTGGCATACCGGAGCCGCGCCTCGTAAAAAAGGCGGCCCGATCCGTCGAGCTGGAATGCCAAGGTCGCGCCACCGCTCGCCACAATGCGCGCCGCGGGCAAGCTTGCGATCTGACTCGCCGCCGAACGTCCGTGGAAGGCCGCCGTCAGGATCTCGGTGTTGCCGAGAAATGCGCGTGCGTCGAACGATGGCGCGGTCTTCTCTTGCGCGCGGCGGTAGTCGTCGAGCGACAACAAAGCCCAGGCCGTTTCTTGCGTGGATCGCCATGTCCCACCCTTGCGATCGGCAAGGAGCCCCTTGGCAATGCGCGCCGCCATGGGATGCGTGGGCGCGGCCGCGAGCAGACCGCGAAGAACGAGCGCTGTCGTCCTCACTTCGGAGTCCATCAGCGTCGCATAGCTATCACCCGTGTTGTCGACGGCGCGCGCGACAGGTCCGTCGAGACGCAGATGGCCCTCGATTTCGCGGGAAATCTCCTGCATGGCCCTGGCGTTCCCCTTGGAGATGGCCATGGCGTGGAGCAGCATCGCTTCGCCGAAAAGGGGCAGCTTCTTTCGATCCTCGAAGAGACGGTTCATCCACGCGGCGTCGGGCGAGCCGTTGGCGGCGAGAACATCAACGACGAAGGCCGCCGTCGCCGCGCTCATGCGATCGCGATCCCATCCCGCGAGCTCGTGCTCGACATAGCGCGTCGCATGCTCGAGCGCCGCATCGGGAACGCTCGCGCCGCGGCGCTTGGCCTCGCCCAAACCCCAGAGCGCATACGCACTCACCCACGGCAGGCTTCGGCTGGAATCGGCGAACAACCCGAACCCGCCATCCGCACGCTGGTTGGCGAGAACGAGCGCGACGGTTTTGACCACCACGGCATCGACGTCGGCCGGCAACGACAGGTGAAAGTCGCGCGCAAGATCGCGCAGCGGTAGCAGGGGTACCAGCCGGCTGGTGAGCTGCTCGGTGCATCCGTAGGGATACTCGATGAGTTGCTCGACGCCACCCGCGAGACCCACCAGCGCCGTCGACGAGACCGACAGCTCGAGCCCGCCGACGTCGTCGCGCATGGCGGACAGGTCGCCGAGCTTCTCGCCCGCAGCGCTCGTGGTGTCCCCATAGAGCGCGACGGCCTCGGACGCGGCGGGCGTCAGGACGTTTCGGATGACCTCCACCGCATCGACCGCACCACCGCCGGTGGCACGAAAGGTCACCTTGGCCTTGGCGGCGCGCTCCGCCTTGAAAGAGAATCGGACCTCGACCGATGCATTGGAGTCGAGATCGACGCTTTTTTTGGCGACCGACATCAGGGTGAGGCCCTCCGTGGTCGCGGTTACCTCGACCCTGGTCTTGGGCAGTCCCTTGGACGAAAGAACAATCCCGGCATCGATGGCATCGCCGGCCCGAAGAACACGCGGGAAGGCGGGCCGCGCCATGAGCGGCTTGCTCGCCACGATGGGTGCATCGGCCGATCCGAAGCGATCGTCCTCGGCAACGGCAACCGCCATGATGCGGTAGGTGGTCAAGCTGTCCGGGAGCGTGAAGCTCGCGTGCGCGTGTCCCCTGGCATCGGTGACGAGCGATGGATTGAAATACACGCTCTGTCGAAAGTCGCGTCGCAGGGCTTCGCCGCCGCCTCCTCCTTCGAGTCCCTTGTCGAGCCCCGCCAGTGTGAGTGCCGACGCGCCGAGCTTGACCTGTGCTAGAGCCTCGCGCGATTCGATGGTCGAAACGCGCAAGGGTCGTGGGGCAGAAAACACGGGGATGGGATCGGGCGTCTTGTAGGCGATGAGCGAGAGAACGCCTTCGTCGACCGCGTAGAGGGTGATCTCGGATTTCGCGGCCCTCGCGCTGTGATCGTGAACGTCGACATCGACCTCCACCTTTTCGCCGGGCAAGAACCTGTCCTTGTTGGCCTTGACCGCGACCTGGAGGCGCCGCGCCTCGGGGTTGATGGAGATCATCGTGTAGCCGGCGCGAAACGTGGGGGCGCCCACGTCGGGATCGGTGCGCTCGGTCGGAGCGCTCTTGATGCGACCGCGCACCAGAAGCACCGAGACGAACGCGTTCGGCCGCAAGTCGTCGGTCACCGGCACGTCGATGGTGGGGGTGGGTCCCGAAAGCTTCACGTGATGCCGCGAGTAGATACCGGCGCGCTCGACGGTGACCAGTGCGTCGGCCGACTTGAACGGCGACTTGACGAGCACGTGCGCCGTCTGGCCCGCTTCGTAGGTGGTGCGGTCGGGAACGAGCTCGACGCGCTTCTCGTCTTTGTCACCCCAGCCGACCTCGCCATCGCCGATCACGTAGAACGACGAGGCCGCGCCAACCTTGTTGCCTCGCCTGTCTTTCGCCGTGGCGTGGAGCACGTAGTAGCCGCTCGTGCTCGGCGTGAGGGGGCACGACACGGGAGCGTCCCTGGTGACGACGTCGCAGCTTGCCATCACCTTGTCGATGGCCGTGACGACGCTGTGCAGGGCGCCGCCACTCGACTGCCGCGCCAGGCTGAAGTTTCGGCGCACCAGATCGACATGGACGCTGACCTGCGGTCGTTTCGAGCCTTCGGGATCCACGGCGAGAATTTGGGGCTGGGCGGCGACGTTGGGCCGGGCAAAAAAGTCGACGCCGGATTTGATCGCGACGTAAATCTCGCCCGGGTGCACCAGCGTTGCGCTGCTACCCGACAGCGACTGACGCGAGATGTCCGTGATCTCGGCCTCGCACGACACGCGCTCGGGCTCGAGCTGTCCGGGCAGGGCCAGCGGCGCGCCGAGGGCGAGCCTCCCCTTGTCGTCGAGCTGGGCGCGCCCGTTCTGCACGTCGTACGAGCGCGGAGAAGCGTCGGGCAGATCGGCGGTGAATGGCTTTTCGCCGGTGACGAATCCATCGGGCAAGGGCGGCGTGAAAGCGGCGGGGCTGCGGGTGATGGTGTAACGAACGTCGGCCCTGGACATTGGAGCACCGAAAAGAAAATCGCCGCCGATCGTCCAGTTGCCCTTGTCTCCCCGCACGTACGAGCTGGCGCGAACGCCAGCCGCGCCGGGAGCGAAGACGGCATCGACTCCGACCCTGAACTCCGCCGGTCGGTACTCGGCCACGTCGAACGAGCCGTGGATGTCTCCCCAGTCCGTTTGGCTGTCGCCAATATTCGCGGCCAGCTGGTAGCTGCCGAGCTTGCCTGCTTCGGGAACCTTCACGTCGAAGGCGAATGTTCCAAAACCGTTCAGCGCGGCCTTGTGGTCGCTGACCTTTTCGCCATCTGGTCCCTTGAGAGCGAGCCGCACTTGCTTGCCTGCCGGAGTGGCCGTGCCCCGCGGACGCGCCTCGCGCACGATTCCTTTGACCTTCACCGTGTCACCGGGCCGGTACAGGCCACGCTCGGTGAAGATCATGCCGATGGGCGCGTCGTCGTTTCCACCTTCGATCGAAGCGCCGAACCGCCAGCCCGACAGCGTGTCGACGACATGCCGGTAGGCCCAATCATCGCCAAGGCGCGCGAAGATCGTCGCGCTGTCCACGCCGCGCTCTTGCGGGACGAACTTCTCCTTGGCGATGGTGACGAATCCGTCGCCGTCCGTCACGAACGCGCCTGAGGAGCCCCC
>JBBSDY010000004.1:0-25024 GCA_038240245.1 Polyangiales bacterium | reverse complement strand
GCCGCAACCAGGCCGGCGAGACCAAGGCGCGAGGTGTTGACCAGAGCCCGCCGGCGAGCAAGATGAGATCCGTGCAGCGCCTCGTTCCCTCGAAAACGCTCGTCGCGGTCATCGATGTACAAGAGCGTCTTGCCGCGGCGATGCCCGTCGAGAGGATGACACGGCTGGTGCGCGGTATCGGCGTGCTCCTCGAAGCGGCAAAGCTTCTCGGTGCTCCGGTGCTGGCCACCGAGCAGTACCCCAAGGGTCTCGGACCGACGCTGCCCGAGCTCGGCGCCAGGCTCGATGCCCTCGGGGTGTCGCGGATCGAGAAGACAGCCTTCTCGGCCGCTGCTGCCACTGCGTTCGTCGAGGGCGTCACGAGAGCGGCGCCAGCGGCCGTTCTCGTTGTGGGCATGGAAGCGCATGTGTGCGTCTACCAGACGGTGCGCGATCTCACGGCCCGCGGGCTCGACGTTCTGGTGGCCGTCGACGCGGTCGTCTCGCGGCGCGACGACGATCGCAGCGTGGGGATCGCCCTCTGCGAGCGCGCCGGGGCCATTCCCACCACCATCGAAACCGTCGTCTTCGACTGGCTGGAGCGCGCGGGCACCGACGAGTTTCGGGCGATCTCCAGGCTCCTTCGTTAAAAAAACTCGCTCCCGCACGAACCAACGAGCCAGCGTGCAGAAGCGATCCTCGAGCTGACGCGCGTGTCCTGGGCCCGACTGAGGGTCGTGCCATCTTGGCATTCGGTTCCTCGGCCGCGGCAGGGCACTCCGGGCTTGTTTTGCAGGCCCTTCTTCGCCATGGGCCCTGGCCCTGGCTTGGCATGAGCTATGCTGGAGACATTCCCATGCTCTTCCGCCGGCTGTCTCAAGGCGTCCTGGCTTCGCTCGCCGCCGGTGCCGTCCTCACGTTTGCGAGCGCCGCGCGTGCTGTCACGACGATCACCCCCAACGTGGCGAGTATTACGCGCACCACGACGCTGCGCACCGATCCGGTGACCGCCCTCTGGCTCAGTCGCGCCGATTGTCTGGCCAACGACGTGCTGACCTTCCCCATCACGGCGACCGGTTACGTGGGCTCGCTACAAGTGTGGGCATCCAACGGCGCCGATTGCACCCCGCCCGAGGCGCGAAACTCATCCGTCGCGCAGTGCTGGGAGGTGTTCAGCGGGACTTTCACCAACACCGTCGCTTCGATTCCCATCCGCGTGCAGGACATCGCGGCGATGAAGAAGCCCCCTCAGTTTCCCCATAGCGTGGGCGACGAAACGAGCTGCACGCCTGCGGCCGGCACCGCAAGCTCCGCGCAACCCATTTCGCTGTTCTTCATGGACGTCCTGGGCGACCAGAACCAGGGCGGCTCGTCATGGGCGACGAAGCTCGATCTCGTGGGCCCCGCGCCTCCCACCTCGGTGACCACGACCCTCGGCATCGGAAACACGCTGCTCATTCCCACGTGGACGGCGACGGGCGACATCGACGTGGCCGGTTACGACTTCTTTTGCAAGTCCGTGGCAGCCGCAGCGACGCCCGTCACCGTGTTTGGAGCCGGATCTGCCGACGCCGGTGTCGCCGCCGAAGCTGCTTCGAGCACATCGACCGTGGTGACCTGCACCGACGCCTCCACGACAACCGACGCGGGGACCGATGACGGTGCCGTGGACGATGGAGCAGCGAGCGATGCTGCCGACGACCAGCTGTGCACGACGACGACCACCCCGACCACCACCGCGACCGTCGACGCGTCCCCCAGCGCGTCCTGCGGATCGGTCAGCGCCTTCGGCGTTGGCGCTCCTCCGACGGCCGACGATCTGGCTCACTCGCTGTGCGGAAGCATCGCCGGCGTTCAGGCGACCACCTTTACCATCACCGGCCTCACCAACTTCACCCAGTACGAAGTGGCCATCGGATCGGTCGACGCCGTCGGCAACATCGGGCCGCTCGCCAGCGAGGGCTGCGCGATCCCCCAGCCCGTGAAGGGTTTCGCCGAGAACTACCGGGACGCTGGTGGTACGGCCGGGGGCGGTTTCTGCGCCATGGGGCGGGTGCCGTCGAGCAGCTCGCCGGGGCTCATGGGGTCGCTTGTCGGGGTTGGCATCTGGCTCGGCCGTCGCAGGAAGCGCCCAGCGCCTAGTTGTCACACTGTTTGACAGGTCGCCGATTGAATGACAAATTGTCATCATGCTTGACGAATCGTCCACGACGGACTCGCCGCCGAGCCTGGATCCGCAGGTAGCTCCGGACGCAACGACGCTGCTCATCGTGGATGACGAGCCGTCCAACGTCGCCTCACTCGAGAAGATCTTCCTGCGCGAAGGGATCCGCGTGCTCACGGCCGAGGGGGCCAAGACGGCCCTCGAGATCGCCCGTACCCACCGTGTTCACGTGGTGCTGACGGATCTCATGATGCCCGGGACGGGCGGGGTCGAGCTGCTTCGCGCGCTCAAGCAGGTATCGCCCGACACCGAGGTCGTGGTGATGACCGCTTACGGGACGGTCGAAACCGCTGTCCAGGCGATGCGCGACGGGGCGTACGACTTCGTCGAAAAGCCGCTCAAGCGGATCTCCATCGTCAAGAGCGTGCGCAAGGCGGCCGAGCGGCAGTCGCTCGTCGAAGAAAACCGGACGCTACGACAAGAGATCAAGCTGCTCACGCGCCGCGAAATCGTGGGCACCAGCCCCGCCCTTCGCCGGGTGCTCGACGTCGCCACGCAGGCCGCGCCGTCTTCGGCGACGGTTCTGGTGCTCGGCGAGAGCGGCACCGGCAAGGAGCTGCTCGCCCGCTACATCCACGAGCGCAGCTCGCGCGCGCGCGGCCCCTTCATCGGCGTCAACTGCGCGGCGATTCCCGAGACCATTCTCGAGGCCGAGCTCTTCGGGCACGAGCGCGGCGCATTCACGGGCGCTGTCGGACGTCGCGAGGGACGGTTTGCCAAGGCGTCGCGGGGCACGCTGTTTCTCGACGAGATCGGCGAGCTCTCGCCGTCGGTTCAGGTAAAGCTGCTCAGGGTCTTGCAAGAGGGCGAGTATGAGCCCGTCGGCGGCGACACCGTGAAGGCCGACGTTCGGATCGTGGCCGCCACCAACCGCGATCTGCGCGCGCAGGTGGCAGCGGGTCGGTTTCGCGAAGACTTGTTTTATCGTCTGAACGTGATCGCGGTCACCGCGCCTCCGCTCCGCGCGCGCCGCGAGGACGTCCCCCTGCTGGTCGATCACTTTCTCGGAACCTACTGCGCAAAGAACGGCCGGCCGCGTCTTTTGGTGGCTCGATCGGTCATGCAGCTTTTGCTCGACTATCCGTGGCCTGGCAACGTGCGCGAGCTCGAGAACGTCATCGAGCGCGCCGTGGTTCTCTGCCGGGCCGACACGCTCACCATCGACGATCTGCCCGAGGTCATCGTGCAGGCATCTTCGCCGCCCCCCAGCGCGCTCACCGTCACGGTGGGCACGCCGCTCGAAGAGGTGGAGAGCCGCCTCATTCGCGAGACCCTCCGGCACACCAAGGGCGACAAGCCTCTCGCCGCGCAGCTGCTCGGCATCTCGACGCGGACCATCTACCGCAAGCTCGGCGAAACGGACGAGCCCGAGTAGCGCCTTCGACCCGTTTGCCAAATTGTCGCGGCGGCCCCCTCCTCGAAGGGGGGAGCGTCAGAATGGCGATCCGAGGTGCGCCGAGTGGCTGAAATCACATGGAAATTCAGGGCCCATGGCTGGCACGCCGCTCGCTAATGGAGATCGGACCCATGGGTTTCGACACGGCGCTCAAACGTTACTTCGCGGGGGTGATCCTCGCGCTGCTCGCCGTGGCCGCCTATTTTCAGGCTTCGGGGATCACCCAGCTCGTCGGATCGGCGCTCAGCCCCGACGAAAAGGCCCTGGTCGGATCGAGCGCAGCGGCGTCGCGCGCACCCGCTCCCGTCGCATCCGCCGCCGCCGACGATCACGCGACCAGCGCGCGCTGGATTCTCGAGCGCAACCCCTTCGATTCGGTGACGCCGAGGCCGCTCGATGCGCCGCCTGCCGCCGACGCCGGCGCTGGCATCGTGGACCTCGAGCACTACGAGAACGCTCCTCCGTGCGACGGGGTCAAGGCGCTCATCATCGTGGCTTCGGCCGATCCTGCCTGGTCGATGGCGGCGCTCTCCGGGGGAACGACGCCGGCGACCAAGCTCGTGCGCATCGGCGAAGAGATCGCCGGAAAAACGGTTCAGATCGTGGAGTGGAATCGGGTCGTGCTGTCGACCGGTTCCTCGCTCTGCCAGCTGCAGATGTTCCGCTCCGCCAAGGCCGGCGCTGCCGCGGCGGCTCCCGTGGCGTCGGCAGCCCCCGCCCCGGCCCCAGGAGCGGCCGCGGTCGTGGGGGGCGTGTCGGCAGTTCCGGCCGACATCGCTTCCAAGATCCAGAAGGTCAGCGCCAACGAGTTCAACGTCGATCGCCAGGTCGTCGACAAGATCCTCGAGAACCAGGCCGAGCTGATGCGCTCGGCGCGCATCGTTCCCGAGCAGGAGAACGGCAAGGTCGTCGGCATCCGCCTCTTCGGCATCCGCCCCGATACCTTGCTCGGCACGCTCGGCCTCGAGAACGGCGATCGTTTGCAGACCATCAACGGGTTCGACATGGCGAGCCCCGAGAAAGCGCTCGAGGCGTATGCGCGCCTTCGCACCGCCGACCACCTGACCGTGCAGGTCAACCGGCGCGGCGGAAACCAAAATATCGATTTCAACATCAAGTGAGGATACGAGGCCCGCGAGGAACGACGATGAACGAACAATCCCTGATGAAACGATCGCTCGTGCTGACCGCCAAGCTGCTGGGTGTTTTTACCTTGTGGACCGTCGTGCTCAGCCTCGTGGTAGTAGGGCTCACCAGCCGCGCCGTCGGTGCCCTCTCGGGATCGCCCGAGGGCTCGTCGCAAGACACCGTCGACGCGCGAGCGAAGGACAAAGCGGGTGCTTCGCGCGGCGCAACCTCGAACCAGAACGTCATTCGACCGAACGGATAGCTTTGAAACGATCGCTCTTCACCTCGCTCTTCGCGATCACCGCTGCCGTGATCGCGGTTCCCCACGACGGGACGGCGCAAGCTCCCGCGCCGCAGCTCCGCCCGTCGCCCCCCGTGCCACCGGCGACGCCTCCCGCTGCCGCCGCGGGCGCTGCCGCCGGGGCAGCGGCCACCAAGGCGCCCACCACCATGTCGCTGTCCGATGTGCAGCAGCACCCCGAGATGACGACCCTGCCCAAGGGGCTCGTCGACTTCACGATCGAAGACGGCGATCTGGCCGAGCTCATCACGACCATCAGCACCATCACCGGCAAGCGTTTCATTTACGGGGGCAAGGTTCGCAACATCAAGGTCAACATCTACGCCCCCAAAAGCCAGAAGGTCTCGGTTCAAGAGGCCTACCAGGTCTTCTTGTCGGTTCTCGAGACCAACGGCCTCACGGTCATTCCGCACGGCAAGTTCCTGAAGATCGTCGAGTCGGCCGGCGTCGCCACGCAGGTGACCCCTCTTTACAACACCGGGCAGCCGGTCCCGCCCGACGATCGGTACGTGACCCGGCTCTACCGCCTGGCGCACGTCTCGGCCGATGAGGTGAACACGCTGCTTGCCAAGTTCAAGAGCAAGGATGCCGACATCAGCGTCTACGCGCCGGGCAACTTGCTCATCTTGACCGACACCGCTGCCAACATTCGCCGGATGCTCGCGCTCGTCGAAGAGATCGACGTGGGTGGCGCCGGCGATCAGGTGTGGGTCGAGCCTGTGCACTACACGACGGCCACCGACATGGCCCAGCGAATCAACGAGATCTTCGACGTGAAAGCGGCCGCGGCCCCCGCAGCCGGCGCCAAACCGGCGGGGGGCATGGCGGGCACCGGAGATCGCATCAGCAAGATCATCGCCGAGGACCGCAGCAATTCGCTGATCATCGTCGCCACCGAGCGCGCGTATCTCCGCATCCTCGAGCTACTCCGCCGCCTCGACCTTCCCAATACTGGCGAGGGCGAGGTCCACGTGCTTCCACTCCAGCACGCCATGGCCGAGGAGCTGGCCACCACGCTCAACGCGATCCTGACGGGCGCCACCGGGCCGGCCAAGGGAGCTCCCGCTGCGGCGGCGGGCGGGGCCGCCCCCTCGGGTATCTTCGAAGGAACGATCAAGGTGACGGCCGACAAGGCGACCAACGCGCTCGTCATCACGTCGTCGCTGCGTGACTACGGTGCGCTGCGCTCGGTCATCGATCGCCTCGACATGCCCCGCCGCCAGGTGTTCATCGAGGCGGTCATCATGGACCTGTCGATCGACCATTCCACGAAGCTCGGCCTGAGCTACCACGGCGGCGATAGCGCGCCCATCCTCGGGGCGGCGGAGCCCAGCCTCATCTATGGTGGTCTCAATCCGCTCACCTCGATCTTCCCTCCCACGCCCGACAATTTGCAGGGCCTCGCTCTCGGCGTTCGTGGGCCCGCCATCGATGGAGCAACCAACCTGCTGGGGACCGGCATCTCGGTCCCGGCGTTCGGCGTGGTCTTGAACGCGCTGGCCACCAGCGGCGACGCCAATGTGCTCGCCACGCCCCACATCATTGCCACCGACAACGTTGCCGCCGAGATCAACGTTGGCGAGAACATTCCTCTTCAGACCAACGTTGGCGGAGGCCTTTCGTCGCTGGGCGGCGCGGCGGGAGCGGCCGGCGCCGCGGCGGCATTGCCCGCGCTCGCCGGCCTCGGTCTGGGCGGCGGTTTCTCCGCGCCGCGGCAAGACGTGGGCACCAAAATCAAGGTCATCCCCCACATCAACGACTCCGACGAGGTTCGCCTCGAGCTCACCGAAGAAATCTCCGAGCGCGGTGCGTCGTCGGGTGCTCTCGGGGCCGTGTCGATCACCAAGCGCAACGCCCAGACGACGGTCGTGGTGCACGATCAACAAACAGTCGTCATCGGCGGCCTGATGCGCGACGCCGTCACCCGCAGCGAGCAGAAGGTTCCCATCCTGGGTGACATCCCCGTGCTCGGGTTTCTCTTTCGCAACTCGACCAAGTCGACGAGAAAGACGAACCTGTTGCTCATTCTTACGCCCTACGTCATTCGCGATCAGAATGATCTGCGCACGGTCTTCGAGCGCAAGATGCAAGAGCGTCAAGAGTTTCTCGACAGATACTTCGTCTTCAGCGATCAGCAACCGTACGAGCCGCCCCGCGACTACGCGCGCAGCAACGGCTTGGTCGAAGACACCCGTCAATCGTATTTGACGCTGAGCGATCGCCAGCGACTCGAAGAAGAGACCAAGCCCCGGCAGGTTCGCACCCACGAGGCGCAGCAACCCATCGAGCTGCCGGTGGTTCCGAGTGGCGGCATCGCCAAGCCGGGAGCGCCCGCGGTGGTCGCGCCGGCCCCCGGTGCTCCGGCCGCGCCCGCGGCTCCTGGTGCTGCGCCCGCTGCGCCCGCCGCGCCCGCGGCTCCTGCTGCTGCGCCCGCCGCGCCCGCTCCGCCACCGGGGGCCCCACCGGCTCCTCCGCCGGCGGCGCCGCAGGGGACATTTCTCCCGACGCGCCCCGGAGCAGCCCCGAGCTCGCCCCTCGCCCCGCCACTTGGCTCGATCGAGCTGCGCGCCTTGTCTCCGCGGGCAGTTGGCATCAACGTAACTCGCGACTAGCGCCGGAGGCATCATGGAAAGCTATCTCGGCGAAATCTTGGTTCGGCGGGGCGTGGTTACCGAAGAGCGCCTGAAACCCCTGTTCGCCCAGCAGCGCGAAAAGGGGCCGAGCCTGATGGATTTGCTCCTCGCGGGCAATGTCGTCGACGCGGCGACGGTGGGACAAGCCCTCGCCGACGAGTGCGGCCTACCTTACCTGTCGCGCATCGACATCGACGCCATCCAGACGCTCGTGGCGTCGAAGCTGCCCATCTCCTATGCGAAATCGCACAAAATCCTGGTGACCTCCGAGGACGACGCGCTCGTGCACGTCGTGTGCGCCGATCCGCTGGATACCGCCAGCCTCGACGACGTGCGGGCGCTCTTCCACAAGCCCGTCGATGCCGTCGTCTCCAGCGCCGAGAACCTCGTCGATGCCATCAACCGCGTCTACGAAAAGAACGAGCAAGGCGGTGGCGAGCTCCAGACCAACGACGACATCCGCGCCGAGGACGAGCTCGAGGACATCCTCGACTCCGACGAAGAAGCTCCCATCATCCGCTGGGTGAACGCCCTCTTCTTTCAGGGCGTCAAGGAGCGAGCGAGCGACATTCACATCGAGCCCGAAGAAAAAGAGGTGCTCGTCCGTTACCGAATCGATGGCGAGCTCTATGTCGCCAAGCGCGCCAACAAGCAGTTCATGAGCTCGATCATTGCCCGCATCAAGATCATGGCCGGGCTCAACATCGCCGAGAAACGCTTGCCCCAGGACGGCCGCATTTCGCTCAAGATCGCCGGCAAAAGCATCGACGTCCGCGTCAGCACCATCCCCACCAGCCGCGGCTTCGAGCGCATCGTGATGCGCTTGCTCCACAAGACGAACGTCTTGCTCGATCTGCCCGATCTCGGCTTTGCCGCGCGCGATTACGCGCTCATGGACGGGCTCATCCGCAAACCGGACGGCATCATCTTGGTGACCGGGCCGACCGGCAGCGGCAAAACAACCACGCTCTATGCGTGCCTCAATCGCATCAACCACCCCAACTTGAACATCCTCACCGCCGAGGATCCGGTCGAGTACGAGATCGGCGGCATCCACCAGGTGCACGTGCAGCCCAAGATCGGCCTGACGTTCGCCAACGCGCTGCGCGCGTTCTTGCGCCAGGATCCCGATGTCATCATGGTCGGCGAAATCCGTGACAAGGAGACGGCCGAGATCGCCATCCACGCCTCGCTCACCGGCCACCTCGTTCTCTCGACGATCCACACCAACGACGCCGCTGGCGCGGTCACCCGGCTTGTCGAGATGGAGATCGAAGCGTTTCTCGTGCGCTCCAGCGTGATCGGCATCCTGGCGCAGCGCCTGGTACGCCTGCTTTGCATGGAGTGCCGCGAAGCGTATACCCCCAGCGACTTCGAGCTACGCCAGCTCGGCATCGATCCCGAGCGAATCGCGTGGCGATTGTCGCGCCGACTTTCGCCTCGTTACGTGGCGCAAGGAAAGCCACACGTACCCCTGGGGACCGACTACCACGGTCCTCTCACGTTCTACCGCGCCAAGGGATGCGCGGCCTGCCTGCAAACCGGCTACACGGGTCGCCGCGGAATCTACGAGCTGATGATGATCGACGACGTCGTCGGCGCCCTCATTCTGAAAGACTCCGATGCGCAGAGCATCAAGCGCGCTGCCGTCGACCAGGGCATGGACACGTTGCGCGACGATGGCGCTCGCAAGGTTCTGTTGGGGCTCACCACGGTCGAGGAAGTTCTGGCGGCCACCCAGGAAGACATCGCGGTGGAATAGGGCCATGGCCGTTTTCGAATTTCGCGGTGTCCTCGCTTCGTCCGGCAAGTCCGTGCGTGGGGTGCGCGACGCCGAGAACGCCAAGGTGTTGCGGACCGCCCTGCGGCGCGACGGCATCATGCTCACCCTCGCCACCGAAGAAGCAGCGAAGTCGAAATCGACCCGCGACATCGATCTGCTCAAATACTTCCGCCGAATCGCTGCGGCCGACGTTGCGGTCATGACGCGCCAGCTCGCCACGCTCGTGCGCGCCGGAATTCCGCTGGTCGACTCCATCGGCGCTCTGGTCGATCAGGTCGAAAAAGAAGAGCTCAAGCGCGTGCTCACCGTCGTCCGCGAGAAGCTCAACGAGGGCACCAGCTTCGCCAAGACGCTCGAGCAGCACCCCAAGGCATTTCCACCCATTTTCGTCAACATGGTGGCGGCCGGTGAGGCCTCGGGAACCCTCGAACAGGTGCTCGAGCGGCTCGCCGATTTCATGGAGTCGCAGGCGCGCCTGCGCGCCAAGGTTTCGGCGGCGCTTGCCTACCCTGTGCTCATGGCGCTCATTGGCACGCTGCTCATCAGCGTGCTCATGGTGGCCGTGGTTCCCAAGGTCACGGCCATCTTCGAGAGCCTCGATCGCGCGCTGCCCTGGTACACGCAGGTGCTCATCGGCGTGTCCAACTTTGCGGCCGGCTACTGGTGGCTCATCATCCTGGTGCTCATTGGCGGCACGTGGTGGTTTCGGCGGTGGAAGAAGACGCCTGCCGGCCGAATGAAGTGGGACACGTTTTGCCTCAGGGCGCCCATCTGCGGACGCCTCTTGCGCATGCTGGCCGTGTCGCGATTCGCCAAGACCCTGGCCACCCTGCTGGCCGCCGGAGTTCCCCTGCTCAAGGCGATGGACATCGTGAAGAACGTTCTCGGCAACGCGCGTCTCGAGAAGGTCATCGAGGAGGCAACGGGCTCGATTCGCGAGGGCGAGAGCATTGCCGAGCCGCTCCGGCGCAGCGGGCAATTCCCTCCCATCGTGACCCACATGATCGCCGTCGGCGAGAAGAGCGGACAGCTCGAGCAGATGTTGGAGAGCGTTGCGACCTCGTACGATTCGCAGGTCGAAACCAACGTACAGGCCCTGACCAGCTTGCTCGAGCCTCTGATGATCGTGGTGATGGGCGCGGCGGTGGGGTTCATCGCGTTCTCGATCATGATGCCCCTCATTCAAATGAACGACTTCGTGCAATGAGATCGAAGGCCCATGGCACGTAAGGGCGGCGCGCGAAGCATCTACCTGCCGTGGGAGCGGCGGGGAGGGATCTCCCGGCGGCTCGGGCTCGCGCGGGCCCGGCCATTCGCCATCGGCGTGGCGATTCTCGCGGTGCTCGTGATCTTTGGAACCCGGGAGAGGCAGCGCACCGGTGAGCGGGCCACGCGCGCGGCGCTTCTGGTGGTCAGGCGCGCCGTTGATTCGTTCCGCGCCGATCATGACGGAAAATGCCCGAAGCAGCTCGAAGAGCTGGAGACCTCGGGCTACCTCACCGATTTGCCCGACGACGCGTGGGGACGTCCACTTCGATTTCTATGTCCCAGCCGAAAAGAGGGAGTTCCCTACGATCTCTCCTCCGACGGACCCGACGGCGAGCCCGGTGGGCTCGATCGCATCCAATGAAAGAACACACGAGGAGGCAATGATGACGACGGCAAGATGCGAGATTTTCGAAACCCTGGGCCCCGAGAGCGCTGTCTGGCGCAAGGCTGCACGTACGACGATGCGCGGCGTCACCCTGGTCGAGGTGCTCATCGTCGTTGCAATCATGAGCTTGATTGCGACCACCGTCGTCGTGGCGGTCATTCCCAAGTTTCAGCACGCTCAGGACGAGACGGCGCTTGCCAGCGCGCGTGAGATCCGCAACGCCGTCATCCGATGGCGCGCCACCCGTGGCGGTGACGAGTGCCCCACCGTGGCACAGCTCCGGAGCGACAAGGAGATCGATACGGCATCCAAGGTCGATGACCCGTGGAGCTCGCCGTTCAAGATCGCCTGCGGCGACGACGAAATCACCGTCACCTCGCCGGGACGCGACAAGAAAGAGGGCACGGCCGACGATCTCAGCGTTCCCCCCAAAGCCGGCACGCCGGCGCACTAGGATCCATTGGCGTTACTCCTCGAAAATGGCTCCCGTCCAACCTTGCGCCGCGGGGCGCGAGGTTTGACCCTGATCGAGCTTCTGGTCACCGTGGCGCTCATCGCCTTGATGACGACCGGGGCGGTCATGGGATCGGGGGCTCTGGTGAACTCACGTATGCGGGGCGCGACGAGCATGATCGCCGGCGCCATCCGCATCGCGTTCACCCGGGCAAGCGCCACTTCGCGACCGAATCGCCTGGTGTTCGACCTCGAGACCTCGAAGGTCATTCTCGAAGAGACGTCGGACACCGTGCTGGTTCGCAAGGACGACGCCACCGGCGGAGGCGCCGCGTCGACGCCCGAAGAGCGAGATGCGATCGAGCAGGCCTCGCGCATCGTCAAGGGCCCGCAGGCTCCCCGCGCCCGCTTCACCCCCGTCAAGGCGCTCGGCTTCGACGATCCCGACACCACCGGAGGGCGATCACTCGGCAAGGGTGTGCGCTTTCGCAAGGTCGAGACCGGTCACTCCTCGGAAGGCCAAGTCGCTGGGCGCGCGTACCTCTATTTCTGGCCCGGCGGGCAAACCGAGCGGGCGTCGATCCAGCTCGGTCCCGAGAGCTCGCAGAAACCCGAGGACGGCATGTCGATTCTCGTCTCGCCGCTCACCGGCCGCGTGCGAACGATGTCCGGTGCCAAGTCGATGGACCCGCTTCGCGACGATGGAACGTCGTCCGAGCGCCAGGAGCAGGTGTATTGACGCGCGCCTTCACACTCCTCGAGGTCATGGTCGCGGTGGCCATCCTCGGCCTGTCGTTGACCGTGATCCTCTCGGCGCAGGCGGGCCTTTACTCGGGCGGCTCGTACGGTCAGCACACCAGTATCGCCATCGGCCTCGCGCGCTGCCGCATGAGCGAGCTCGAGGAGCGCCTCGTCAAGCTCGGATATCCCGAGGTCGATGAAAACGACGAAGGTGCGTGTTGCGAGGACGACACCCACAAGGACATGCAATGCACGTGGAAGGTCGAGCGCATCGAGCTTCCCCAGGCCAAGCCGCCCGAGCTCGCTCCCGCAGGCTCAGCAGGAGTGCCCGGGCCGGCGGGCGGCCCGCTCGGAGCCCTGGGTCAACTGGCGTTGAATCCGGGCAGCATACCCACCGACGCCGGCGTGGCCGGGCTTGCTTCGGTGCTCAACGATGGAACGGGAGGGACGGCGGGCCTCGAGGCCTTCGCGATGTCGCTCGTGTATCCGATGCTCAAGCCCATGCTCGAGGCGAGCATTCGCAAGGTCTCGGTGACCGTGAAATGGAAAGAGGGGATTCGCGATCGCGATCTGGCCATCGTGCAATACGTGACCCGACCCATGCGCGGTCTGCCGCCGTTGCTCGGCGGCGATGGCGGCGCCGGCTCGGCGTTCGGAGCGGGCTCACCCGGGACGGGCGGGGGAAGCAAATGACGGCCCCGCGCCGCACGACCCGCGGCTTCACGCTGCTCGAAGTGATGGTGGCGGTCGCCATCCTGGCGATGGTGTCCGTTCTCATCTATGGGGCCTTCGATGGCCTGAGTCGCGGCAGAAAGAGCCTCGGCCGCGTCAACGATCGCTACCACCAGGGGCGAGCCGCCCTGTCGCGCATGTCGCTCGAGCTCTCGAGCGCGTTCTTGTCGATGCACCAGCCCTTGACCGAGCAGCAGATCCGACGACTCACCATTTTCAGCGGATCGCGAGGCTCGCCCGTCGACCGCATCGATTTCACTTCGTTCTCGCACCGCCGCCTGGTGCGCGATTCGCACGAGACCGATCAGAACGAGATCTCGTACTTCGGCTCACCCGATCCCAATGTCCCGGGCAAGACCGATCTCGCACGGCGCGAGTCGCCGATCATCGATCTGGAGCCCAAGCGCGGCGGAGAGGTCAACGTTCTGGTCGAAGACATCGATTCGTTCGACGTGAAGTACCTCGATGCTTCCACCGGCTTGTGGACCGAAACGTGGGACTCGACGCAGGCGACCGGGCAGCCGGCGCGGCTGCCGTTCCAGATCAGGGTGACGCTCGTGCTCAAGGGCGGCGCGGGCGGAGAGCCCGTCACTTTTACCACCAAAATCGCGATGCCCATGCAGGCTGCGCTGAGCTTCGCCAAATGACTGCCGCCGGCAAAGTCGTGCGCGGGCGCCGCCGAGAAAAGCGCGGAATTGCACTGGTGCTGGTGCTCGGCGCCATTGCCATCATGACGGTGATGCTCACCGAATTTCAGGACGAGGCGACGGGCGAGCTCTCGGCGGCGCTTGCCGATCGCGATGCGCTCAAGGGCGAGTACCTGGCCAAAAGCGGAATCAACCTTGCGCGGCTCTTGCTCGCGTCCGAGAAGACGGTGGTTCGACCGGCGCTGGCGATGCTGTCGTTCGGAAAATCCGCGCCCCCGCAGATTCCGGTGTGGGAGTTTTCCGACAAGATTCTGGGCGCGTTCAACGATAAAGAGGCGTCCGTCGATTTCGCGGCGCTGACCAACACCGATCCGTCGCAGGGCAAGAATCTCGGCATCGAGGGAGGGCGATTTGCCGTCGACATCGTGGACGAGGACTCGAAGGTCAACGTGAACGTCGCGGCTCGCGGCGATCTCATCACCGAGAACAGGCTGGCGCTCCAGCTTTTGGCGTTGATGGGGGGCGATCAATACTCGCCGATGTTCGAGCAGCGCGATCGTGACGACAACTTCACCGACCGCGCGGCGGTGTGCGGCGCCATCATCGACTGGGCCGACGCCGACGAAAACATGAACCAGTGCGATCCCCGCAGTGCCACGCCGGTCACCCAGGCGGCCGAGGACGCCTCCTACCAGCTTCTCAAGAAGCCCTATTTCCGCAAGAACGCAGCTTATGACAGCCTCGACGAGCTGCACCTGGTGCGCGGTATCAGCGACGATTTCTGGGCGACATTCGTCGATCCCGAGCCCGACAAGCCCAAAAAGCGGGTGATGACCGTATGGGGGCAGGGGGCCGTGAACGTCAACACCGCCAACGCGCAGACGCTGCTCCTTCTGGCGTGTGCGTACGCGACGCCAGGGACCAAGCTGTGCAACGACCTCACCGAGATGGACAAGTTCATTCGCGGCGTTGGCATGGCGAAGATCTTCCTTTCGGGTATTCCCATTTTTGGCTCGGGCCAGGAATTCATCAAGGCGATGACCGGCACGGGCAGCGGCATGGTGGCCACGATCCTGAAAGGCCTGCAAATAGAGCCAGTGGTCTTCACGTCGGTCACCGAGGCGTCCAAGGCGACGTCCGCCGAGAGCTCGGTCTTCAGCATCTACGCCGATGGAATCGTCAATGGGTACCAACGAAAGACGAGGGTACGCATCCACACCGTGGTCGACTTCCGCACGGCTCCCGCGCCCGGTGCGTCACCCCTCACTGCCTTGACTCCTTCGCTCGATGGGGGCGCGGCCGCCGCACCACCGGTCGGAGCGTTTGGCGCGGGAACGGCGAGCGGCGGTTCGGCCAACGATCTGGCGCAGATCCTCGCGCCGAATCCCGGCGGCACCATCATCTACTATAGGATGGAGTAAACAAGAACGCCCATGGCCAAGTACCTCGGAATCGACGTTGGCAGCAGCTTCGTGCGCGCGGTCCTCTTGCGCTCGAGCTACCGCCGCCTTGCCATCGACGCGGTCATGGAGATCGATCGATCGGCGGCGCCCACGCTGGCCGAGGCGATCCGCATGGCCGCGGGACCATTCGCGGCGCCGGGCGAATCGGTTGCCGTCGATCTCGAAGGTGAGCGCACGTTCCTGCGCCGCATCGAGATCCCCGCGGCCGCCCAAAAGCAGCTCATGGAGGTGCTGCCCTTCGAGCTCGAGGCCGAGCTGCCCTTCGAGCTGTCCGAGGCCGTCTACGATCACGCCGTCCTGCGGCGGTCGGGCGAAGAAGAAACCGTACCCGTGTTTGCCGTGGTCGCGCGCACCGAGGACGTCCTCGAGCGAATCGCGCTCATCAAAGAAGCCATCAACGAAGAGCCGGAGCGCATTGCACCGGGGGGGCTGTCGCTGGCCAGCCTTGCCGGCCTGGTCCCCGAGCTCGCCGTCGCCGGCCCCGTGGCTGTCTTCGATCTCGAAGAGGGTCGTAGTGAGCTCGTGATTCTCGAGCGCGGTGAGGCCGTCTTTGCTCGCACGCTCTCGCGTGGCACGGCGGGTCTTCCCGAGTCGGCGCCCGCCCTGGCGCGCGAGTTTCGCCAGTCCATTTCCGCCTGGCGCCTCACCGGCGGCCCGGCGCCGGCCACGGCTTACATCGTCGGTTCGGGTGCCGCGGCTCCGGGGGCCGCCGAATTCTTGCAGGGCGAGCTCGGTCTCCCGGTCGAGCCTCTGCCTCCGGCGCGCTTCGACGAAGGCGCCCCCGAGCTTTTGGCTTTGATCCCTCGCTTTGCCAAGGCCGTGAGCCTGGCCGCGTCGCTGACGACCAGGGGCAAGGGCTTCAATCTGCGCCGCGGCGCGCTTTCGTACGAGCGCGGCTACGGCTTTTTGCGCGACAAGATTCCCCTCTTGAGCGGGCTCGCGGCGGTCGTCACCTTCAGTTTCTTTTTTGCCACCTGGGCCGAGTTTCGCGCGCTGGGGCAGGAGCGAACGACGCTGGGAGGGGCGCTCTCCACCGTCACCAAGGACGTGTTCGGCGAATCCACCTCCGATCCCGCGCGCGCAACCGAGCTGCTCGACAAGAGCGTGCTGGCAGCCGACGATGATCCGCTCCCGCGCGCCGATGCGTTCGATCTCTTGGTGCAGTTGTCGCAGGCAGTTCCCGACAACATCACCCACGACATCGAGGACCTCGACATCCAGCGCGGTCACGTGACGGTGCACGGGATCGTGCCCAGCATTCCGGATGCCCAACAGATCGCCACCCAGCTCAAGACGGTGCGCTGCTTTCAAGACGTCAAGATCGTGCGCACCAACCAGGAGCTCGGATCGGATCGTCAAAAGTACTCGATGGAGCTCGACATCAAGTGCCCCAACGAGGGCAAGGACAAGCCAGCAACCGCACAGAGCCCAGCGCCTTCGAGCTCGGCCTCGGGAGACAAGCCGTGAACGAACAACTGGCGCGGTTTCGCGAATGGTACGAAAAGCTGGCGCCGCGTGAGCGCCGGCTGATGAATGCCCTCGGCGCAGTGCTCGCGGCCTTTCTGCTGGTTTTGGTGCCGCTCATCGTCTCACTGATGCTGGGCTCTCGCCGTCAAGAGAACAAGGCTCTGACCGACGCCATCTTTTCCATCAAGAATGCCCGCGAAGAGGTACGTCAGAGGCAAGCCAGGCGTGACGCCATCGTCGCGCGCTACGCCAACAAGGCGCCTGGGTTGGCGAGCGTGTTCGAGAAGGCCGCGCGCGACAACCACATCGACATCCAGGAGTCGCGCGACATGCCCGATGTCCCCCACGGCAAAAAGTACGTGGAGCGGGCCACCGTCGTTCGCCTGCGCAAGGTTGGAATGCTTCCCCTCGCCAAGATGCTCGAGCAGCTCGAGCAACAGCACATGCCGATTTCGATTTCGCGTTTCAATATTCGGCGCCGTGGAGGCGAGCGCGATTCGTACGACATCGAGCTTGGTCTGTCCGCGTTCGATCGCACGGAGACTCCCAAAGAGATGCCGGCGCCGACGACAGGCGGAGCCGGAGGGGGAAGCAAATGAAGCTCCTCGCCCTGAAGCTTCCTACCGTTCCGTTCACGCTCTCGCCGCGTGTCCGGCGCATTCTTACCCTTTCGGGTTATCCTGCGTTCTATCTATTTTGCCTGTTCCTCTTCGCCTACTTCACGTTTCCCTACGAGCGGCTCAAAGATCGCCTGCTCGTCGAGCTCGACGCGCAGCGGTCGAGCAACCCGACGGCGCAGCACGTGGAGATCGATTCGCTGGGGCCCTATTGGCTCTCGGGTGTGTCGGTCAAGGGCCTGCGGCTCATTTCGCCGCGGCCTGCGGGCCCCGACGGCGATCGTCCCCCGAGCAAGCTCACCATCGACAAGGCGCACGTGCGCGTTTCGATTCTCCCCCTGCTCATCGGGCGCATGACCATCTCGTTCGGCGCGAGCGCCTTCGGAGGGTCCATCGACGGCTGGACGCGCGTCAATTCCGAGGGCCGGCGCATCGAAGCGTCGCTCGATGACATCGACGTCGGACAAATCGAGATGCTCGGCGATCTGGTGGGCGGACTGCCCCTCGCGGGCAAGATGGAGGGCACCGTCGAGTGGACGCTTCCCGAGCAGAAGCTCGCCAAGGCGACCGGCGCGCTCTCGCTCACCATCGCCGACCTGACGGCGGGCGACGGCAAGACGAAGATCGCCGGCAAGCTCGCCCTTCCCAAGCTCAATGTGGGCGCCTTCGAGCTCGCCGCCGACGCCAAGGACGGCGTGCTCAAGATCAGCAAGCTCGGCGCCAAGGGCCAGGATCTGGATCTCGACGGCGAGGGCAAGATCTCGATGCGCGATCCTTTTCTCGACTCGATCGCCGACCTCTATCTCAAGTTTCGCTTCGCCGACGGGTACAAGAGCAAAAACGAGATGACCAAGTCTCTCTTCGGCGCACCCGGCTCGACCATGCCGGCTCTCTTCGAGCTCGCCGATCCGCGCATCAAGACGTCCAAGCGCTCCGACGGCTTTTACGGGTGGCACATGGGAGGCCTTCTCAAGGATCCCCGCTTCGACCCGTCCCCCACGGGCGCCGGTGGCTCGTCCGCGGGAACAGCGCCCACGGGCGGCCGCGCCGGCATGATGCGTCCGTCGGCAAACTGAGCCAATTGGCGCATCGGGGCGTCCGGTCGTTCAGGAGTCGATGGCGAGGCCGAGCTTCGTGCGCAGCGCGAAGTATTGCTCGCCGGTGGCGTAGAGGATGAGCTCCTTCAGGCGCTCCTTCACGGGCACCGCGCTGGCGTCCTCGCCCGACGCCTTGATGAGCTCGCCGGCGACCTGCAGATCGTGGGACATCATGAATCCCGCGCGGTCGGCCGTGAGATCGACGGCCGCAACCCACTTCTTCAGGTCGAGCGCGCCGCCCCCGGACAGGAGCTTGGAGACCAGGCTTGCCAGTCGCTCGCGCGTCGGACCCACGATGGCCCCCTCGAGGGCGGCGAGGCTCTCGCGCATGGGGTTCTCGAGCTCGGGCTGAATCGGGAACTGCGGCGAGATCATCTTGACCGCGGCAAAGAGCCACGCCTTGAGGCCTGTTCCGGTGGGGACCAGGTGCCGAACGTAGAAGCCTTGGCGGTAGTACGCAATGTGCCGCGACACGATGAACGCCGCGGCCTGCGGGGCGATCTGCGCCTCGAGCGCCGATCGGCCCACCACGACGGCGGGATCGTGAGCGTGCAAAAACGACAGCCCGCCCGGATCGTTGGCGTTTTCGAAGGTGGGGGGCACCGGCACGCCGAGCACGCTGGCCGCCCAGTAGATCGTCTGCGCCATGGGGTGAGGGCTTTGCGCGAGATCGATGGCGTAGCTCGGATCGTAGCCCATCGACTCGAGCGATTGCGCGCGAGCGCCGATGATCGCGGGCTCGATCAACGTGAACATGGCCGACAAGATGGGATCGGTGTCTTCGTGAACGAGCATCTGCTGAAAATCGTCGAAGCTGAGCTGTGAGCGCGCGGCGGCGGGCGAGTCGGCGCGCATCCGTCGGAAGAACCGCTCTTCGTCGGGCTCGGCGAGATTCAAAAGGTAGAGCGCCTGGCACATGCACCACGCCGCGTCGGCGCGTTTGGTCTCCGTGTAGAGCTTGCGGAGCAGCTTGTACGAATCGGCGCGATCGGGGTTGCGCCGCAAGATCGCGCGGTGGGCGTTGACCGCCTTTTCGAGGTACTGGACGGGATCGGAGCCGTAGAGGCTCGCCAGCATGTCGTTGCGCGCCTTGTTCTCGGGATCGAGGGTCTGCGCTGCTTCATAGGCGTCGATGGCGGCGCCGATCCACCCCAGGTTCTTGTGGTAGAGCTGGCCGAGCTCTTCGAACGACTGGAGCATCTTTTCCTGGTCGTTGGCCTCGTTGGCGTGGTCGAGCTTGAGCTTGAGCAGCGTCTCGACGCCGCGGTAGTCGCCCTTCTGGGTGCGAAGGTCGATGGCCTCTTCGAGAGCGCGATCGTTGGCCGGGTCGAGATCGAGAGCGCGATCGTAGTAGTCGAGGGCGACGTCGACCTCGCCGAGCTGACGCGCGCTCACCATGGCCGCGGTGTGCAGGTACTTGGCCTTCTGTTTCTTGTCGTCGACGAAGTCCGATAGCTTGAGCACGACCTCGACGAGCTTGCCCCAGTCCTTTTCCTCGCTGTAGAGCTGCATCAGCTTGGTCAGGATGTTGCGATCGTCGGGTCGCTCCTCGAGCGCGACGATGTACGTCTTGGCCGCGCGCGTGCGATCTTGCAGCTTGGTGGTGAAGATCTCGCCGACGTCGAGCAAGAGCGCATAACGCTCCTCGTCCTCTGCGACGTCGAGACGCCGGCTCTTCATCTTGACGACGTTCTCCCAGTCGCCCGCGGCCTGGTACAGCTTGGCCAGCGCGGCGAGCGGCTCGGCCGAGCTCGGATCGAGATCGGCGGCCTCGGCCAGCGGCGCGAATGCGAATTCGAGAAAGCCCGCGCGGCGTGCCGATTCGCCAAGGCGGTAGAGCGATTCGGATTCTTCGGACTGGGTGAGTCGATCTCGGAAGCGACCGAGCAGCTCGCGGTACAGCTCGTAAGCGCGCTTGGGATCGCCGTGGTCGAACGACACGCGGGCCACGCGAGCCAGGGCCTCGGAGTCGTTGGGCGCAATCTTGAGCAGCTCGTCCATGGGGGCGAGCGCCTTTTCGGACGATCCAGTCTTGTAGAGGGCGTCGACGTAGCGAACGAGAACCCGCGTCGCATCGGCCTTGTCGAGCTTGTCGGCGCGGTTGGCGGGCAGCTCATAGTGCGCGGTGGCCTCGAGGAATCGATCCTCCTCGAAGGCCAGATCGCCGAGGACGACGAGCGCGTCGACGTTGGTCGGATCGAGCCGATTGGCCTGGGTGGCCGCGGTGCTCGCCCGGTCATCGTCCTTCAGCTTTTGCTTCATCAGGCGTGCTGATTCGGCCAAAAGGCGCGCCTTTTGGAGCGGGCTGTCCGCGCGCTCGATCTGTCGGCCGATGAGCTCGACGGCTGCGGCCGCGTCGCCGCGCGCGGTGTACGCCGCACGAAGGGCGTCGGAGGCGACCGCGTGGGAGGGCACGGCGTCGAGCGCCGTCTTGTAACGGTCGATGGCTCCGTCGAAGTCGCCGCTCTCTTCGAGAAGCTTGGCGGCGCGCACCCATTGCTCGGCTTTCAATTCGGGCGTGGCGGCTTGTTGGGCCAGGGTCTCGATGGCCTGCAGGGCCATCGTCGAATCCCCGGAGCCCGCGCGTAGCTTGGCCAGCGCATCGAGGGCATTGGGCTGGTTCGGCTCGAGGGCGAGCGCGCGCTCGTAGGCATCGAGAGCACGGGCGGGCGATCCGATCTGATCGAGCAAGACCTTGCCCAGGGCGAGCAGCAGCTCGACCCTGCGCTTGTCATCGAGCGGAATCTTGAGGTGTCGTTCGTACGTCGATACGACTTCTTCCCACCGGTCGAGCGCGCGGTAGTGGCGCGACAGCGAGGCCAGAGGTTGATCCATGTTGGGGTCGATGGCGAGAATGGCTTCGCAAGCTTCGGCGGCCTTCTCGTGGTCGATGAACTCTTCTTCGTAGATCGCGGCCAGCCGCTCATAGAGCGCCACGCGCTGGCGAGGCGTCACCGCGGCGCGAATCTGTCGCTCGAGCACCCCGAGCAGATCGCGGTAGCGGCCCGTCCGGTTGTACACGCGGTCGAGCCCCTTGAGCGCCGAGGCATTCTGCTCGTCCTCGTCGAGGATGGCCTCGTAGCGGCGGGTTGCCTCGGGCAGATCGTTGAGCTGATCTTCGAATACCTCGGCGATGCGGGCCAGCGTGGCCCAGCGCTTTTCGCCGCGCAAGATCTCGGCGCGCGTCTCGAGCATCTTCACCAGGCTGCTGTAGTCCTTGAGGGTCTCGAGGATGCGCTGCAGGCCGTCACCCGCGGGCAGGTGCGTCGGGTCCTCGCCCAGGACCTTTTGATAGAGCTCTCGCGCCTTGGCCGGATCGCTCAGCTTGTTCTCGTAGAGCTCGGCCGCGTCGGAGAACAGGTTGCGCCCGTTGGCGGGGCTCGGCGCGGCGCCTGCTCGATGCAGGAGCAGAGAAGCCAGCTCGGGCCACTGCTGCGCCTTCTGGTAGACCGAGCAAAGGCCGGATAGCGCCGCCTCGTGGTTGGGGTTGATGGCGAGAATGGCTTGAAAGCACGCCACCGCGAGATCAGCTCGCCCCGCGCGATCGGAGTACCAGCGCCCGAGGCGCGTGAAGAGGGGGATCTTGAGCTCGAGCGCCATGTCGCCGGTGCTCGTCTGGGCGCACATCTGGGTGGCTTCGACCCACGCGGCCTGATCGCTTCCGGCCAGACGCTCGACCTCGTCGGCGTAGGAGTCGTTTTCGGGGTCTTCGCAAAAGGCTTGTGTGTAGGCGACGAGGGCTTGCGATTTGTCCTCGAGCTCCGATGCGTAGATGCGTCCGATCTCGGCCATCGCGCGAGCCTTGTCTTCGCCCGTCTGTGCCGCTTCGCCCCGCGCGAGGAGCATTTCGATGACCTCCTCGAACTTGCCGAGCGACCTTCGCACCTGCATGAGCGCATTGGCCGCGATGTCGTCGGTCGGATCGAGGGTGATGATGCGGGAGTAGATCTCCTCGGCGTTTTCCTTGTCGTTGGCGCTCTCGAAAATGCGCGCCGCGCGAAAGAGCAGGCTCTTCTTGTTGTCGTCGGTGAACGCATCGAGCCCGCCGCCGGGCTGATCGGCGGCCATGGCGAACGCTTGTGCGATGCGGGTGGCATCGGCACCCTCTTGCCCGGCTGTCTCGAGGCGCATCGCCGCCGTCTCGTCGTCGGGTGTCGCCAGGAGCACGTCGATACGCGCCTGAAATTCTTCTTCGGTGATCGTGACGAGCGGCGCGGAGACCGGCCCTTGCCCGACCGTTTCGAAGGTCTCGAGTAGCACCCGCGCGTCGCGCGGCCGTCCCGTCGGCTCTTTGCTGAGCAGTGACAGAATCAAGCGATCGAGATCCTTGGCGATGAAGCCACGGGGCGCCACGTCGCTCGGCGTGGGAGGCTCCTCGATGAGGTGCGCCACGGCGGCATCGATCGCCGATTCGTCGCTGAAGACGGGCTTTCCGGTGAGAACCTCGAAGAGCACTGCGCCGAAGGCGTAGACGTCGGCGCGGGGCTGGCCCACGCCGCCGCGGATCTGCTCGGGGGCGATGGTCTTGGGCGATCCGAGGGCGTGCAGGAATTGCGAATGACCGTTGAGCACGCGTGCGCGCAGTCGAAGGCGGTCGGTTCCGCCGTCAACGAGAAGCACGCGCTGACCCTGGGGGCCTCGGGACACGATGATGTTCTCGAGCTTGACGTCGCCGTGCGCGATCCCGCGCTCGTGCAATGCGCCGAGCGCCTCGAGAACGGCGCGCAGCAGAACGCGTGCCTCCTTGATGTGCATCGGTCCGTCGCGCTTGATGCGCGCCGAGAGCGGCTCGCCCGCGGGATCCTCGTAGGCAACGTAGTACGCGCCAATGTCGGGCAGGTGTCCCGCCATGACGGAGTGCGGCAGCGAGGCGTTGCCGATCCTTCCGATGAGCCGCGTGACCGTCAAGAAGCGATGAAGCGCGCGGGCGTCGCGTGCCGCCTCGCGTCGAATCACTTTGAGAATTACCGGTTGCCCACCGTGATCGGCGCTGTAGACGATGCCGGAGCTGCCTTCGCCGATGCGGCGACCGATGACGAAGGGGCCGACCATCGTCCCTGCGTCGAGCGTCTCGTTGGTCGAAAAGCCCCGCTGGCTCAGATCGCGCAGACGGGGATCGGCGTCAGTGCGCGATCCGATGACGGCCTCGACGAGCGCGTCGAGCGCGTCGAGCTGTCCGCACCGATCGGTGAGCGCCCTGGCAAACGAGGCCTTCGCGCTCGTTCCGCCGACCTCTTCGGGATCGAGACCCAGCAGATCGCGGCTCAAATCCGTCAGCTCGTCGAGACTAAAAAGGCGCTCGAGCTCGCCGCGTACAATTTCGATGTCCATACGGGTTCCCTCGTAATGCTCCGCGAACACTTCTAGATCAGAAGTAGTCTCAAGAGCGCAAAAATACTCGCGAAACCTCGGTGTCCGGAAGCCATGGGCCGGCTCGGGGAGAGCCGTTGAAGTTAGAGTGAAAAAATACAGCCCGGGCAATTTGTTGGCCGGCTGGGCGTCGACGAGTAGGGTAGGCCTGGTGCACCGCCTCGTTCTTTTCGTCGAGCGTATCTTGCCCATTTCCATCCTGGCGATGGCCGCCGTCGGCGTGCCCGTGATGATGCTCGCACCCGAGGGTATTCCAAGGCTCGGCTCACTTTCGCGCGAGCTGTCGCAGGTCGATTCGGAAAACGCCGATCTTCGGCAGCAGATTCAGCACCTGCGCGGTCGGGTGCACCATCTTCGAGAAGATCCGGTCGCCGTGGAGCGCATCGCACGTGACGAGCTCGGCCTCGTCCGCACCTCCGAAGTCGTGTTTCAGTTCCCGCGCCGACAGTGATGGTAACCTAGCCGCGTGTCGGTCGAACTCGGGCGTCGCCTCCTCGCGTCGGGCGCCGTAGGACAGGCTGAAGTCCAGGCGGCCCTGCTCCGCCACCTTTCCCACGGTACGCCGTTCATTCGCGCCCTGCTCGAGCTCGGCCATATCTCGGAGAGCGGGCTCGAAGATGAGCTCGCGCGCTCCAACCTTCCCGTGCTCAAGACGGTCGTGCCCCTGCCGGCGATCGTCGACGAGCTGCCCCAGGATCTCTGCAAGGCGCTTCTGGCGGTGCCGGTACGTCGAGATCCGCGGACGGGGCTCGTCGATGTCGCCGCGGTCGATCCTTACGACGCCCACATCGCCGAGGAGTTCACCCACCATGTAAAGAGCGAGGTACGCCTTTTGCGCGCTTCGCTCCTGGCCGTCGACCAGGCTCTCGCTCGCATCGCGAAGGGGGAGTACTCGTCCACCGTGATCCTTCGCAAATCGGTGCCGCCTGGCGGCCGACCGCCCAGCGTTCGGCCGCCGAGTGTTCGACCCGGCGGCAGCGGTCCTCCCATTCCGCTCGTGCGCCGCGCGGTGAAAGGCGCTGCGATCGAAGTGCTGGGAGTCCGCGACATCGTCGAGCAGATGGAAGGGGATGGGACGCTCACCGACGAACAGGGCGAGCCGATCATGCACCTTCGTAGCGCCAAGGTTCCGCGCGCCCCCACCGTGCCGAGCTTTGCCGAGGCTCCCGCGCTATCGTCCCCCGCCCAATCGGCCGGGCCCGCACCGACTCCGCCCGGCCCCTCGCGCGGCCCTTTCTCCCCGCGGGCCCCGACCGCGCCGTTTCCCGACATCCAGGGTGTCCTCGAAGCGATGGACACCGCGGTCTCGCGCGACGAAGTGATCGACTGCCTCATCGTG
>JBBSDY010000003.1:0-25038 GCA_038240245.1 Polyangiales bacterium | reverse complement strand
CGGCACCGGCGCCGCAGCCCGTTGCTCCGAAGCCCGTTGCCCCCAATCCCGCTCCCAGGTCCAAGGAGAAAGCCCTCTCGCGGGCAGTCAAAAAAGCGGCCAAGCGGTCGGCGCGGCAAGCCGAAAAAAGGGCTCGTTCTCAGGTTAACAACCGTGCGGCGCAAAACGCTGCGGCGGCCAGGGTCGCGCGACGGCAATCGGCCCGGCCTTCCGAAGATCCGACACCGCGACCCTCCAAGGCCGTGAGGCGAGCCCAGATCGCCGTGGCCAAGGCTCGAACTGAGGCGGGCCACGACCCGGACGGCACGCCGCTCTGGAAAAATCCGGCGTTCCTCGTCTTGCTCGCCGTCGTCCTTGCGGCCGCGGGTTATTTCATCTGGTCGAATCGCAACTGATCAAGCCGGCAGGGCGGCCGGATCCCGAAGAATGGCGCCGGTGAACGCAGCCCGCAGGTAAAACCCGCGCGGCACCGTCGCGATCCATTCTCCATCGGGACCGAATGAGATCGTGCGCACGCTGCCCGTCGCCGCCTTGGGTCGCACTTGCAGCCAGCGGCCGGCGCGCGCGGTGATGGCCTCGATTCCGCCCGATCCAATCACGCCCATCGCGTCTTCGAAGTCGGCACGCAACACGGCCTCTTGGTCGGGCGAGGGGCGCCAGAAGAGCGGCACGCCGATGAGTCGCTCGTGAGACGGGCGCTTGCCGTCGCCAATGACCGGCACGAAGAGCACGTGCGCGGTCTTCGCTCGGGCCACCGACGTCTCCCAGCGGGCGCGCTCGGCGTCGGCCAGGGAAATGGTGCACACGAAGGTCGATTCTCGCGGCACGCCCGCCGCGCTCACCGGAATCGTCTTGAGCTCGATCCCCAGACTCGGAAAGTCGGGCACCGCCGCCGAGCCAGCCTCGGCGCCCAGGGCTTTTTCCAGAAGGTCGCCCACTTTGCCTTTGCCTCGAACGCCCGAGACCGGTGCCGGCATGCGTAGCGCCGCGGCCAGATCACCGACGGTTCGGCCGGCGAGCCAGTGCGCTCGCTGGCGGAGCTCCTCTTCACTGAAAGGCGGGCGAATCGTCATGACCGTCGAGGCGGCACGAGCCTATCTCGAAGCGAAGGCCTGGTGCTATCGTGGTGAGCGTCGGCGAAAGGTAGGCAAGATGGAGAGCTTCAAGGTTGCCATCATCGGCGCCGGAAAGCCGCGCGGCACCGACGGTGCGACGGGCTTCGGCATGTCCCATCAACACATGGCCGGCTACGCCAAGACCGGGCGCTGCAAGCTCGTCGCCGTTGCCGACATCAGCCGCGACAACGCCGAGGCGTTCATCAAGGACCACGATCCCAGCGCCACAATCTACGCCGACTACAACCAGATGATGGCTGCCGAGAAGCCCGACATCGTGAGCGTCTCGTTGTGGCCGCACCTGCACTCCAAAGTCGTTTGCGACGTCGCCGGACACGCGCCGCGCGCGATCCACTGCGAAAAGCCCATGGATCTGCACTGGGATGCGAGCCTCGCGATGCACCAGATCTGCAAGGACCGCGGCATCCAGCTCACCTTCAACCACCAGCGTCGCTTCAATCGACCGTTCCAGAAGCTCAAGTCGCTTCTCGACGAGGGTGCCATCGGCAAGGTTGTGCGTATGGAGGCAGCCTGGCACAACCTCGGCGACTCCGGAACGCACTGGCTCGACATGATGTTCTTCTTCAACGGCGATCTGCCGGCGCAGTGGGTGCTGGGCCAGATCGATGCGCGCGGCGCCAGGCCGGTGTTCGGCGCGCTGCAAGAGTCGCAGTCGATCGTGACCTTTCGGTTCTCGAACGAGGTGCGCGCGACGATGTACGGCGGCATGGCCCACGCCGATCTCGGCTGCATGATCCGCGTCACCGGCACCGAGGGAGCGCTCGAAATCCTTGCCGATGCGCCGTGGTTGCGCATGCGACACTACGGCAAGGGCACGACCGACCTCGATCCCGGCGAGAGCATCCACGATGGCGTCTCCAACGTGCGCGCCGTAGAAGATCTCGTCGCCTGCATCGGAACCGACAAGAAGCCGCAGCTCTGCAGCGACAACGCCATCCGCGCCACCGAGATCATCTTTGCCGCCTACGAGTCGAGCCGCCGCCGGGGGCGGGTGGATCTTCCACTTTCTCCCGGGCCGTCCGCACTTCTTTCCATGGTCGAGGCCGGCCAGATCAGCACGGACCCCTCCCCGGCCATTCTCGAGGTCCTTCAAAAAGTCTAGATCCTCGCCCGGTGCCGCCCGTCTGAGCCGAGACGGAGAACGGCATGATCATGCGATGGATCGATCCCCACACCCGCCGCAGCATCGCGCTCGCGGCTGTCTTACTCAGCGTCACCGGGCTGGTTCTGGCCGATCGGGGCGGGCCGGCGCGCGGTCCCCTGTCGATCGCCACGGGACCGGTGATCGCCGACGATGTCCCGCAGACACCGACATCGGTACCGTTCGAGGCGCGCGGTGCGCGCGGCCGGTTCGCCATCAGCCACGGTCGGCTACTCGCGTCGGGGACCCGCCCCATGTACGTCGAGATCAGGGTGCGTCCCGGCGAGGGCGGCGAGGTCAATCCCGTTCACGCGCCCGTGGCCATGGTCCTCGTCATCGACACGTCGGGCTCGATGGCCGGACGCAAGATCGAAGACGCGCGATCGTCCGCTCTTGCCATGCTCGACGAGATGCAACCCGACGACATGGTCAGCGTCGTTCGCTTTTCGAGCCAGGCCGACATCCTGGTGCCGCTCGGTCGCGTCGCTGACATTCGTTCCGAGGCACGACGTCAAATCAGCAGCCTCAAGGCACAAGGCAATACCGACATCGCCAACGCGTTGCGCACGGCCGACCGCGTTCTCGGATGGACGCGCGACGAACGCATCGGGCGCATCGTGCTCGTCACCGACGGACGCGACACGTCGGGCGCGCCGCGCAACACCGGGTCCGACGTGGCCCGCACCGAATCGAGCCGCGGGTTTACCGTATCGGCGCTCGGCATCGGCACCGACTTCGACGACGCGTACCTCGCCGGGATCTCCGACGCTGGTCGTGGCAACTACGAATTTTTGCGCGACAGCGCGGCGCTCTCGCGCTTTCTCTCCAAGGAGCTGCGCGAAGCTTCGCGTACCCGCGTGCGCAACGTCGAAGCGCGCCTCGCGCTACCTTCCGACGTGCGCATCCGCGACGTGTGGGGTGCGACCTGGGACGGCAATCGGCTGAGCTTCGGCTCGCTCTTCGCCGGCGACGAGCGGCGCGCGATCGTGGCGCTCGACGTCACCACCGGCGAGGCGGGCACCGCCCTCGACATCGGCGCCGCGATCTCGTGGCGTCTCGTGGACGGATCGCCCATCTACGTGGAGCTGTCGCGCCTTCGTGTGGTGGCGGTCGCCAGCCCGGAAGAGGTCGACAATGCCCGCGACATGTCCGTCGTCGCTTCGGCGACGAGCGTCATGGCTTCCAGGCGTGAGACGGAAGCGGCAGCAGCGTACGAACGAGGCGATCGAGCGCGCGCCCTCGAGCTCAATGCCCAGAGTCGTAACGAGCTCGAGAAGGTCGCCAAATCCGCGCCCGCGCCGGTCGCCACCCAGCTCCAGGCGCAGGGACGCTCCTACGAAAGCCACGAGGGTGTGTTCTCGGTGGCGCCGGCGAGCCCCGCGGCAGCGGCCGCTCCCGCGCGTGACATTGGTGCCAAGGAACGCAAGAACGCCGATCGCGCGCTCTCGTATTGAACGATGATACGAAGCATTTTTATCGCCCTTGCAGTTGCCGCGACGCTCTTCGCCTTTGCCTCGCTCGGCGAAGCTCCCGGGGGACCGCTCGTTCGAGCGGGCGCCGGTGTCGCCCTCGGCGTGATCGTCGCAACCCTCGCCTACGGACAGGCCACGTGGATGACGGTGGCGGCGGGCGCGCTCTCTCCGCTGGCCTTCGCGGCGCTCGAAGTGCGCTCGCTTGGTCTCGCAACGGCGGCGATGTGCACGCTGTGGCTCTTGCCGCGCCTGGTGCTCGCCGAGACGCGGCGTCTGCTGTTCGTTCTGGCAATTGCTTCGGGGATGGCGGCCCTGATCGGCGGGTTTGTCTTTGCGAGCAACATTGACGGGTCGCTGTCGGCGCGCATCGCGTCGTGCGTGTTCGCCGGATCGTGCCTGTCGCTCGTCGGCATCCTCGTGCCCGTCGACACCAGTGTTGCATGGGCATTGCGAAGCGCCGCGGTCGTCGTCGCATCACCGGCCCGCGAGGCGCTCGAGCGGGCGGCCCGGGCGCACCGGCAGGCGGCCCGCGTGCCGGCGAGCTCGGCCAGGCGCGCCCAGTGGCGAGCTCTGGTTCGCCTCGCCGATCGCCGCGCAGCGCTCGCCCGCCTCGAGGGCCGTGACGCGGACGAAACGCGGCAGGATCTCGACGAGCGGATCGTCACGCAAGCCGCCGAGCTGGCGCCCGCCTGAGGTCAATCCGCGCCCGCATCGCCCTCCACGCCCGCGTGGGGTATCCTCACTGGCCCATGCGCGCCGGCAAGTGCAAAGGGTCGACGGGGCTCGCGGCGGCCTTCTTGGCGGTGCTCGCGCTCGCCGGCCCAGCTCGCGCCGACGAGGAGCCGATCGATCTGTCGTACCACGCCTACGAAGGATGCCCGAGCGAGCGGCAGTACCTCGAGCAGGTCGTGGGACGCGCCGCGAAGACCGAGCTGGCATCGGAGCGTGCTCGCGGACGCAAGTTCATCGTCACCGTCACGACGCAGCGCAAGGATACACTCGGCAAGCTCGAAATCGTGTCCGGGGGAGCGACCGCGTCGCGGGAGGTGAAGGGCCTGAACTGCGGCGAGGTGGTCTCGGCCCTTGCCCTGTTCACCGCGCTCGCCATCGATCCCAATGCATCGGCCATGCCCGTCGCTCACGAAGAGAGCGCAGCGCCATCGGCGAGCAGCGCACCGCCACCCGCACCCGCCGCAGCAGCTCCCGCCGCGCCCAAGCCCACCGACGCGGACGATGCGATCCGCGAGAGCTCCGCCATACGACGCGACGCTACGCAGCCGGGCGCCAAGCTCTTGCTGGGTGCGCGCGGCGTCGCAGAGGGAGGTTTCGCGGGCGGATCGGCCGTGCCATCGGCATCCCTCGGCGGCGCGCTCTTCGTGCACGGCTCGACATCGGGTCTCGGCTCCTACCGCCTGAGTGGCGCGTACTTCGCCACCAACACCGTCAGCGCCGCGAGCTTCCGCCTGTGGACGGGGCGCCTCGATGGATGCCCCGTCGAAATTCGGCTGACCCGCGGGATTGCGCTCGAGCCCTGCCTCGCCCTCGAAGTGGGTCGCGTCGAGGCAACGTCGAAAGAGACAGCCGAGCTCACGTCCTCCACTGCCCATCGGTGGTGGGTCGCCGGCGATCTTCTGGGACGCCTGCGCTTCGCACCCTTTTCCACGCTTTTCGCCGAGATCGAAGCCGGCCCCTCCGTCCCGTTCTCCAGGTATGTATTCCTCTTGGGCACAGAGGCCGACACCCTCGGCCAGGTGCACAAGGTTCCGGCGGTGGGCTGGGTGGTAGGCTTGGGGTTCGGAGCGCGGATTCTGTGATCAAGAACCGTGAAGCCGGAAATAGTGCCGGCGTGATCAGCGAAGCGCAGCCGGCCCTTGCCTCGGCCTTCTTGCCCGAGCCTTCCGGCGCTCCGATGGCCGCTCTCGCGCCCGCCGACGACCGGCGTTTTCGCCAGATGGTCGGGCAGAACCTCGACTTCATCTGGCGATGCCTTCGCCGCATGGGCATTGCCTCCGGCGACGTCGACGATGCCGCCCAGCAGGTGTTTCTGGTGGCCGCCTCGAAGCTCGCGATCATCACGCTGGGCAGCGAGCGCGCATTTCTCTTTTCGACTGCGTCTCGCATTGCCGCCAACGCGCGTCGATCGGTTCACCGGCGCGATGAAGCCCACCAACACTTGACCCACCGCGGACAGGAAGACTCACCCAGTCAGGAGGAGCTCAGCGATCAACTGCGAGCTCGTGCACTCATGGACACCGTACTTTCCGAAATGCCGGGCGAGCTGCGCGAAGTTTTCGTGCTGTTCGAGCTCGAAGAGCTCCCCGTGGCCGACGTGGCCGAGGTCTTGTCGATTCCGCTGGGTACCGTGGGCTCGCGTCTGCGGCGCGCGCGCGAAGACTTCCACGACAGGGTCAACAGGATGAAAGCCTCGGGCGTGAGCAGGGGGCAACGATGAGCGATCCCAAACGACTCCTCGAGGAGAACACCGACGAATTCGAGAACGAGCTGCTCCGCTCGGTGCGCGCCGATGCCATGACCGATCGCAACCGACAGCGCGTTCTGGCCGGCATCGGCCTGGCGACCGCGGGGCTCACCGCCAGCACGGCTGCCGCGTCGACCAGCGCGACGAGCGCGGTCGTCAAGGCTGGGTTCTTCAAGAGTGTCAGCACGGCCACGGTCAAGTGGATCGCCATCTGCTCGGTCGCGGCTCTCGTTCCCACGGCAGCGTGGGTCGCGCGATCGCAACGGACGATCAGCGTCGCACCGCCTCCCGCTGCAACGTCACCTGCGATCGCGCCCGTTGCGCGAGCCGCCGAGCCGCCCGCGGCTCCGCTGGGCACTCCGCCGGCCAACGACCGCACTGCGCCGGCCAACGACGTTACCCCCGAAGCCAAGACGGCGCCCGCGACCCAAGCTGCGCAACCGGCCGCCTCTGCCACGCTGGCCGATGAGGTCGCCGCCCTGCAAGTGGCGCGCACAGCGCTCGCCGGACACGATCCCAGCGGCGCCATCGTCGCGCTCGATCACTACAAGAGCCGCTTTCCATCCGGCAAACTCGGGCCCGAGGCCACCGTCCTTCGCATCGACGCGCTCACCCAACGCGGCGATCGCGCGACGGCATCGGCGATGGGCGATCGGTTTCTCGCTGCGCACCCGCATAGCCCCTATGCCGATCGCGTCCGCTCCATCCTCTCGGCCCCGAAAGGGGCAGCCAAGGACACGCCCAGCCGCTAACATCGCGGCATGGGCTCGCGGGCGAGGACGCTTCTCGTGGGGGCGGTGCTGCTCACCTGCTCTCAAGAGGGCTGCCGCGAAAACGTCTACCTCGGCAACCCCGTCGCTCGCGACGACGCGAGCCTCCACGACGCCGCATCCGCTGGCGACGAGGCGGATGTTGCAGGTGATTCGTCCCCCGCCCCGCTACGCGGCTACCTGCACACCCAGGGATCGAAGATTTACGACGAAGCGGGGATGGTGGTTCGCTTCAAGGGCGTCAACTGGTCGGGCATGGAGACCGACGCGCGCGTGCCCGCCGGCCTGTTCGTGCGCACGATCGATTCGTTCGTCGCGCAAGTTGTCGATCTCGGTTTGAACCTGATTCGCATCCCTTATTCCAGCGCATCCCTCGCGAGCACCTCGCGACCCGTTACTCCCGCCGCGGATGCCGGCATCGGCATCAACCCGATCGCCGCGAACCCCGACCTCGAGGGGATGACGAGCCTCGAGATTCTCGATCGCATCGTCGAGAGCGCGGCCGCACACGGTGTGTGGATCGTTCTCGATCGCTATCGCTTCGACGCCGATCGGTCGAATGCGGGCCAGTGGTACTCGGGCGCCACGCCCGATGATCCGACCGGCGGGTATCCGGAAAGCAAGTGGATCGCCGACTGGAAGATGCTCGCCGAACGCTACGCGACCTATCCCAATGTCGTCGGTTTCGATCTCCACGAAGAGCCGCACGGCGTGGGCTGGGCCGACAGCGATCCGGCCAGCAATTGGAGCGCGGCGGCCGAGAGGGCGGGCAACGAAATTCTCGCCGTCAATCCCAGGCTTCTCATCGTGGTCGAGGGCGTCGAAAAGGTGAACAACTTCTCGTACTGGGCCGGCGGCAACCTCGGCTTGGCCTATGCGAGCCCCGTGCATCTGACGCCGGTATCGCAGCTCGTCTATTCCATCCACGACTACGGACGCAGCGTCGTCAATCAGTCGTGGTTTTCCGATCCGACGTTTCCGCGAAATCTCCGCGCGCTGTGGGACTTCGCCTGGGGCTTCCTCGTCGAGCACGACTACTTTCCGGTTTTGGTGGGCTCATTCGGCGATCAAGGCGTCTCGCCCGACGTCAAACCCGAGTACATCGCCTCCGACAAGGAGTGGCGGGACACGTTCGTCCCCTACATGGACGGGTTGAACGTCGGGTACGCGTTCTGGTCGCTCAGCCCGAGCGCCGAAGGCAAGACTGGCTTGCTGCAACCCGACTGGCTGACGCCCGACCCGGATTGGTCATCGCGGTTACAACTCCGCCCGAAGATTCCGTAAGACATCACTCGAACGGCGGGGCGCCCTCGGTCGCCCGCACTCCATGTAGTCAAACCACCCACGAATCGGCCGCACCTGGCTAGACGATGAGGCGACCCTGCGGTATCGAGGAAAGGTCGGGCAACTGCAACGGTTCAGCCCGGCGCGCTTTCGAAGGACCTTACTTATGAAGACCAGGCGGCTCACGTGGGTGGGTTGGGTATTGACGGCCGGCTGCGCGATGGCGTGCGGCTCGCAGCCAGTGGCGCGCCGCGATGGCACGACCGGAGGGGGCGACACGGCAACCATTCCCGATGACGGCACCCGCGGCACGCCGCTCATCGCCAAGGGTCAGGCCGACACACAGGCTGGCATTTGTGCTTCGCCCACCGCGGGCACGCCACCGCTGCGACGCCTTTCGCGCATCGAGTACGACAACTCCGTCGCCGCACTGTTCGGCGACACCACGCAACCGGCCAACGACTTCGTTCCCGAAGCGAAGGTCGCGGGCTTCAACAGCAACGTGGGGCTGCCGGTGAGCGATCACGACGTGACGCAGTACCTCGATGCCGCCGAGACCATCGCCAAGAACCTCGTCGGTAAGTTCCAGGCCAGTACCGGGTGCAGCTCGACGGCGGACACTGCATGCATCGACGGGTGGCTCACCAAGACGGCCCGCAGGGCCTTTCACGGTACGCTCCCCGACGAGGAAAAGACGCAGATCCTCGACGACTACCATGCCGCCGCGAAGGATCTCGGAGCCGACGCGGGCGCGACGCTCGCCATCGAATCCATTCTCGTGTCGCCGCGCTTTCTCTATGTCGTCGAGATGGGACAAGATGGCGGTGGCATCGTGCCGCTCAGGCCATCCGAAATCGCGGGGAGACTTGCCCTCTCGCTCTGGCGCTCGGTGCCCGATGCTCCGCTCCTGGCAGCCGCCGACGGCGGGCGGCTCGACGATGCTGCCGGCGTCGCGGCGCAGGCGCGCCTCATGCTCGACAGCCGAGCCGACGGAGTGCTCGCCGACTTCGTCACGCAATGGATGGAGATCCCGAGCGTGGAGGGACTCGCCAAGGACAACAGCAAGTTTCCGGATTTCACGACGCCGGTGCGGACCGGCCTGATCCAGCAAACGGTGGAGCTGTTCCGCACGACCGCGCGCGATCCGGCCAAGGGCATTGGTGATCTATTGAACCTCGGCATCTTGACGCAGCCTGCCGTCATCGCCGCCCATTCGCACCCCGTCGATATTTCGCCGACCTTGCGCGGCAAGCTCGTGCGCACGAAGGTCATTTGCGACAACATCGCACCGCCGCCGCCCGACGCCAATCCGATGCTGCCCACGGCGGCCGCCGGGCAGTCGACACAGGACGTCATCGCGCAACACGCCAAAGAGCCCAAGTGCGCGGCGTGTCACCAGTACATGGATCCCATCGGGTACGGCTTCAACCACTTCGACGCCATTGGCAAAGACCTGGGTGCGTCGGCGGGCAGCGAAGATGGCGAGGTCAAGGCTCCCATGGCCGCAGGTGTCGACGATCTGGGCGGCAAGTTCACCGGCCCGATCGCGCTCGCCGCCATGCTGTCCAAGAGCAACGACGTCAAGGAATGCTTCCAGATGCAGATGCTAAGGTATGCGCTCGGCCGCGAAGAGGTCACCGGCGACGCCTGCAGCGCCGCGCAAGCGTGGCAGCAGTTCGTGGCCGGCGGATACAACGTGAAGGAAGCCCTCATCGCCGTGGTCAGCAGCGATACATTCCGACACCGAACGAGCATTGCCGCAGGAGGAGCTTGCCAATGAGCCGCCTACGACTCGAGCGACGACGATTTCTACGCGCTGTCGGCGCCACTGCAGCGACCATTCCGTTTCTGCGCGCGCTACCGGGCTGGGGTGCCGATCCGGCAAGCAAGCGGTACTTGATCCTTCTTTTTACGCCGAACGGCGTGGTGCGCCATCTGTTCGGCGCCGATCCGTCCACCACCGTGCCGGGTGATTTCACGCTGCGTCCGTGGCTCGATCCGCTCAAGGACTACAAGCAGAAGATGGTCATCGTCGATGGCCTGGCGAACAAGGCCGCCAACGGCGGAACGCACGGGCCCGGGATATCGACGCTCTGGAGCGGCGCTGGCGTGGCCGGCGACGGAAGCTACGGCAGGGGCATCAGCATCGACCAGGCCATTGCGACCCAAATCAACGCCGGAACGAAATACCCGTCGCTCGAGTTTCGTGCCCGATCGCCACAGGACTACGAAAACAAGTCCGAAGAATCGAGAATGATCTACACCGGTCCCGGGGCTCCCAAGGATCCCTGGGAAAACGCGGCGACCGCGGCGAACCAGCTGTTCGTGGGGCTTCCCGCTGCGGGCGGCACGATGACGGCGCCGAAACCTGCCGCCAACAACCAGATCGAGATTCGCAAGCGACTTTTTTCACACGTCGATGGCGAGCTCGGCCGTTTGACGCCCAAGATGTGCACCGAGGATCGGGTGCAGCTCGACGCGCTTCGCGATGGGTTTCACCAGCTCAATGCGCAACTGATGACCGGCGGAACGAGCCAGGCGGTCGCCTCGTGCTCGCAGCCGACATTGATGGGCACCAAGACACTGCCCGTCGCGAGCCGCGACATGATCGAGCTTTTGGCGATGTCGGTGGCCTGCGATCTGACGCGTGTCTTGAGCCTTCAATATTCGGCGGCGCGAAGCCCGGCGGTGTTCGACTGGCTGGGGCACACGACGGATCATCACTCCATCTCCCATACCTCACCCCAACCCCATGATCTCGGCACTACCCTTCCCGCCAAAAGCGATCCCGAGCATCCCACGCCCGCCCAACTGGCGAGCTACACCGTTCCGATCAAGCAGATGACCGATATCAACGTCTGGTACGCGACTGAGATCGCCGCCCTCGTCAAAAGATTGAGCGACTTCGGCATTCTCGACAACTGCATCATCTGCTGGGGAAACGAGCTCGACAACGGATCGAACCACGATCACTTCGATCAGAAATTCGTCTTGATCGGCGGCGGCGGCGGAAAACTAAAGACCAACCAATACGTTCAGCTTCCCGTGGCGTTTCCCTATGGGCAGTACATGGAGCCCGGCGTTCGGGCTCACAACGATCTCCTCGTCACCCTGGGGCAGCTCATGGGCGCTAAAATCGACAAGTTCGGCGATGCCGCCCTCAACACCGGCCCAATCAGCCAGCTTTTCGCCACCTAGTTCCCGGGCCTAGCCGGCGAAAGCCTCTTGCGTTAGGTGTGTGGGCTATGTCCTACCGCCTTGCGCCGTTCGTCGCGATCTGTTTGCTCCCGGCTTGCGGCGCACCTCAAACATCGGCCGTCCCCCCTTCTGCCTCGGCGTCCCAGCCCGCGCCGCCTCCGTTGGGTCCTCTCAAGGACATGATCTTCGAGGTGCCCCGGCTCCACGACGTCGTCATCGACGGAAAGAACGCCGACTGGAAAGACGCCGGCCTCGCGGTCGATGTGCTCTCGGCGCTGCCCTCGGACAGCCGCGATCCCGACACGTTCGACGCCCGCACGCGCCTCGGCTGGGATGAACGGGGATTGCTCGTCGCCTGCGACGTCACCGATGCGGCCCGCTGGGAAGGCGATCCCATCTGGTCGGGCGACTCGATCGAAATCTTCCTGGGCGACGCCGTCGGCGGAAAAAACTTCGTTCAATTCATGGTCGCCCCGGGCGTGGCCGAAGGCCATCCCGAGCTGCGCCAGGAGCTCGGTGATCACCGCAGCGACACCGCGCTCAAGAGCACCGCCAAGGCGACCTTCGCGCGGACACGCGGTGACAAGGGCTACCTCGTCGAAGGATTGATCCCGTGGGAGCTCCTCGGCGTGCAGCCCGCGGTGGGGCGCGATCTCGGCTTACAGATCTACGTGAACGACTACAAGAAGGGCCACGATCTGCGAAAGCTCACCTGGTTTCCGGCCGATGGAACGCACGCGGATTCGCACCACATGCAGCCCATTGTCCTCGTCGACCATCCGACGCCGACCATCACGGCGACCGCAGCGGCGGTGGTGCATGGATGGGGCGTGCACCTTTCGGTGTCCACCAGCGGCGCTCCCGAAAATCTGCGCCTCGTCTCCGGTACCCACGAGATCGCCGTTCCGGCGTTCGAGAAGCGCGGCCGCATCGCCAGCGCGGAATTCGACGCGCCCGCCGACGGCGAGCACTTCGGTCCGCTCGATGTCGTCGCCGGTGGAGCTCAGGTCGCCCGTCTGCGCATCGATGATCTCGCTTACCGGCGCAAGCAGTCATTTCAGGGGATCGGCGTCGTTGCCCGATCCGCCGTGTTCAGCTCCAACAATTTTCCGGCGATCGAGTTCGAGCAGCCGGCCGTCGCCGGGGAGGTCCTGGGTCGTACGACATTCATGACCACCTTCTACGATGCCAACCATGACGCCGTCACGACGGCAGAAAAACCCGGACGATACGGCGCGGTCGTCGAAGTGTTCTCCGCTCCCGGCAAGAGCTTCAAGAAGCGACTCAGTCTGTTCCGGCTTCCCAAGGACGTGCGCTGGCGGGATCTCAAGATCGACGCACAGCTCACCCTCTCGCGCGACGTGGGGATCTCGGCCGACGTCTGGAAGAACGAGCGCCGCACGCTGGGGGAGTGGTTCAAGAGCTCGCTCCAGAGCTCGAGCAGCCGCGGCGACGACTCCGCCAAGGTGCTCGCCCGACTGTTCGAGAAGAGCACGACCAAGGCCGTGAAGCCGGCCGACAAGATGGCCGACACCGCTCACAACGGACCGTGGGCCGCCGACGATCGATGGTGGCACGAGCAACGCCGGCGCGACGGCGATCTCGAGCCCTACCCGTACGTCACAGTCCTGCCCGAGGGCGCCGCGTCCCCGGGCGACAAGCGCTTTCCGACGATTCTCTTTCTTCACGGCTCGGGCGAGCGCGGCAACGATCTGTCGGTGCTCTCGACGTGGGGCCCGGTCGCCGCCGCCAAGCGCAAGGGCGCGAGCTTTCCTTTCATCGTGATCGCGCCGCAATGTCCGGAAGGCGTCTCGTGGAACACCGCGCTGCTCGAGGATCTCGTTGCCGACATCGAGGCCAAGTATCCGGTCGACAAGGATCGTCTCTACTTGACCGGTCTCAGCATGGGTGGCTTCGGCTCGTGGCAGCTCGCCAGTGAGCACCCCGACTGGTTCGCGGCGGTGGCGCCGGTGTGCGGCGGGGGAGATGTCACCGACGCGGCCGCTCTTGCCAACGTTCCGATCTGGGATTTTCACGGCGCGAAGGACGAATCCGTGGATCCCGCGCGGAGCATCGAAATGGTGAGCGCGCTGCGCGAGCGCCACGGTCGCGTGCAATTCACGCTGTACCCCAACGAAGGGCACAGCTCGTGGACTCCGACGTACTTGAACGATCGCCTCTACGCCTGGTTTCTCGAACAAAAACGCGCCCTGCCCAGGCAAGCACGGGCCACCAAGCAAGGCCCGAAGCCCGACTTCGACGGATCAGAAGCAGTCGCGGCGGCCAGCTCGACGAAGTAGCCAGCAGGCGACGCCCATCCAAGGGCTGATCGCCTGGCCCGGGCCGGTGCCGAGGCCTATACGCATAGCGACGAGTCTCCAATGTGCATCGAACGCAGCCTCGGTGCATCGTCATCGGCGACCGGAATGCTGTAGTGGGAGGCGTGAAGCTCGGGCGCCATCGGCTGCTGCTGTTGTGCCTCGCGGCGGGGGCGCCCGGGGCGGGCTGCGACGTCTACGAGGTGCCCTCGCAGGGAGCCGCCGGACTGTCCGCAAACGGCGCGGGCGGCCTCGTTACCGGCGCTAGCGGCAACGGCAGCGACAACCGAGGGGGCTCGGCCTCGGCCATCGAAGACGCGACGAATGGATCCGATCCCGTCGAAGCAGCACCACCGGAATCGGGCGGACAGGGCGGGGCCATCGACGCCCAGGCAAGCACGATGGCCGACGCCGTGGCGGGTGGCGGCGGGGGAAGCGACGCAAACGGCGGCCCCGTGCTCGCGCTTCCCTTCGCGATCGATAGCTACTTCCGGCCCACCGGCTACATGGGAGATGGAATCACGCCCGGGCCTGTCGTCGTTCAGACCACGGGGTGCAAGACGCCCAGACCACCGGGTGCCAAGGGCAACTGCTACAAGGTCACGTACAAGCCCCAGCCTCCCGAGGCAGCGTATGCGTGGGGTGGGCTCTATTGGCAATACCCGGACAACAACTGGGGCGCGGCGGCCGGCAAGCGAATCGCCAAGGGCGCCACCAAGGTGTCGTTTTATGCGGCCGGCGAGAGCGGACAAGAAGTGGTGACGTTTCGTGTGGGTGGCATTCAGAACGCCGGATCGCTGCATCAGGATTCACTGAGAGTCGATCTCGTCCAAACCCTGACCACGTCCCTCACTCGTTACAGCGTCGACATCAGCGGCGAAGCGTACGACGAAGTCCTCGGACCGTTCGCCTGGGTGATCACCACCTACGACGCTACGCAGTGGGCCGCGGCGGCTCCGCCGATCGTTTTTTATCTCGACGACATCCGGTGGGAATGATCGCTGCGTTGCATCGGACGTCGATCATTTGCAACGCATCGGCCCGGCCGCTTGCAATTCTCCAGGCATCGATCGATTTCGAGATCACGACGCGGTTGTCGCACATCTAGCCCTCTGTGAACTGGCAGCGTGGCGTGAGCCCGTCGCCTCCAAAAAGGATGAAGCCATGAACGTCGCCCGCTTGCGCTCGCCCGTCTACGCACTCTGCCTCTCCATTCTGGCGGTCTCCGCTGCGTGCGGAACTGCTGATGCTCCCCCCAATAAGTCGGCGACCTCCACGGGATCGGGCGGCTCCGGGACGGCAACCGGATCGGGCGGCGGCTCAGCCGGATCGGTTGCCCCCGCTGGTACGGGCGGAGCGGGTGGCGCAGCGGGAACGGTTGCCAGCGCTGGCGGAGCCAGTGGCGCGGGTGGCGCCGACGTCGGCACCGGTGGCTCGGCCGGTGCGCCCCTTCAGGGGCCGATCACACCGCTTCCCCTCACTGTCTCGGCGTTCTACGCCGCCAGCGGCTACATGGGCGACGGCATGGTCGCAACTTCCATCGTCGCCGACCACACATGTCCCACGCGCGCTCCCGGCAACATCGGCGACTGTTTCAAGTTCGTTTACACTCCGCAGGCGGTCTCGACGTACGGCTGGGGCGGAGTCTATTGGCAATCACCGGCGAACAACTGGGGAACATCGGTCGGCACACGGATCGCGACGGGCGCCACGAAGGTGTCGTTCTACGCCGCGGGGGCCAAGGGCGGCGAGATGATCAGCTTCTTCGTCGGCGGCATCACGGGATCGATGTTCCAGGATCCGAACAAGGTGGCGACGATCCCCGAGACGGTGACCCTCACCACCACGATGACGGCATACAGCATCGATCTCACCGGCTACACCTACGACGCCATCATCGGTGGTTTCGGCTGGTCGGCCGCAGCGACGGCAGCGGGCGACGCGGGCACCTTCGACCCGACGCCGATCACGTTCTACGTCGACGGCATTCAGTGGGTGATGTAGCCCAAGGTCGACGACAGCTTTGGGTTAGGAGCGGCTCGGCCCGCCATGGCGAAGTAGAGCACCAGCGCCGCGGCGTTCACGCCACCGATCAGCCACTTGGTCGACATCGGCAAGCTGGACGGCGAGATGAAGCCCTCGAAGAAGGCGGCCACGAGCAGCAGGCACGCGGCTCCCAGCACCAGCGTCACGGCGGAAACAGCAGCGCGCCGCAACGCAACGGCGCGAAAGAACGGGCCCGGTACAATCAGGGCATGACCCATGCTCATACCTGCCGCGGCGGCGACGAAGATCGCCAGAAGCTCGATGGATCCGTGGCTGGCGATGAACGTGATCAGGTTTTCGGTATCGCCGGCGTGGTGGACGAACGCCAGGGTGACGCCCATGGTGATGCCGTTCTGGATGAGCGCGTAGAGTGTGCCGACGCCGGCACTGATCCCGAGCGCGAAGCACATGAAGGCGACCTTCACATTGTTGGAGATGTAAAACGCGGTCGTCGTGACGTCGCTGGCGCCGTCATGGCCCCGCCCGAGCTCGCCGAAACCGTGGGCATTGTGCTCGAGGCCCGCGCCGCCGATGCTTCTCGCCAGAGCGATGTCATTCGCGCACAGGGCATAGGTGAGGATGGTCGAACCCAGGAAAATGCCAGCCGCAAAGGCGATGAGCTTCCACGAGCGGCGAAACCGCGCGGGGAAATCACGGGTCAAGAACGATGCAAGGCCGGCGATCGACAAGGGACGGGCCACGTAGATCTCGGCGTGCGCGCGAGCGACGAGCGCGTTGAGCCAGTCGACCATGGCCTGCTGGGCTTCGGACGATCGTTGCGCCGCGACGAGCGTACGCAGGCGACCGAGATCGGCAACCGCGCGCCGGTAGAGTCGCGCCAGCTCGGCAAGCTCTTCGCCACCCGAGCGCCTCGATTTCAACCGGCGAGCTTCGACGCAGAGCGAGGCGAGCCTCTCCCAGTCGATCCGCCGCTTGGCCGCAAAGTTGGCGGCGGTCACGCTGGCGGCCCGCCTTGCGCTTCGTGAGCTAGCGCCCAGAGCCAGGTCTCGTCGTCGAGCGGGCTCGTATCGGAGAGTCGTGCCCGCAAGATGGGCGCGATCTGCGCCGCGAGGTGAGCTCGCACCGAGGGGCTGAGCAACGCTACCCGGTGGCGATACGTCGTGAGCAAGGTCATCTCGGCGGGTGTGAGCGCGGCCGAAACGCGGGTGTTCGGCAAGGGCGGGTGCTCATCGGGCGTGGGAAGGGCGGTGAACGCGCCTTTCTCTTGGCCCGCCCGCTCCTTGATGACGATGGTGCCCGCGGCAAGATCGCCGAGGCGCTGTGTTTTGCGGCCCGCCATCATGCTGACCAGACCGATGCCGTAAATCCCGGGCAAGAAGTCGATGAAGCGCACGAGGTTGCGCACGACTGTCTCGGCAAGGCCGATGGGAAATCCGTCGACGCGCACCACGCGCAGGCCGAGGGCGCGTTTGCCCGGCGATCGACCATCGGTCACGAGCTCGGCGACGATGTAGTAACCCCAGATCACCGCGAAGCTGGAGAGAAACACGATGGCCAAACCGACCGCGCTGACGCCACGAAAGACGTGCTCTTGCCGTGCGACGTTGTCGACCATGGTCTCGGCGGCTTCTCGCGAGCTGGCGATGAGAACGAGCGGCGCAACGGTGGCGATGATGAGCAAGAGGGACATGACCAGCGTGTCGATGATCGCCGCCATCATGCGCGACCCCACGCCGGCGATTTCGAAGTCAATCCCGATTTGCTCGGGCGTCTCGACGACCAGGTTGAGATCCATCACATCCGCCTGGTCGGGCATTGTACACTGCCCGGGTGGCGGACAGGTTGCGGCCTCTCAAGGTGACCGAGCTGGTCGATCGATCGTTTGCCCTCTACCGCCAAAACCTTTGGCTTTTCTTCGCCATCGCGGGGTGCGTCTACGTCCCCACGGGCATCATGTCGGTCTTGCTCGGCACCTACATCTCCAAGGCGGGGCTCGAGAGCGTGGCCCCCGCAAATTGGCTCGCCTACTTTGCCATCGGCGCCGTGCTCTACACCCTTTTGATTGCCGCCACGGTCGTGTCGCAAGGCAGTCTGGCCATCGCGGTGGCCGATCGCTATCTCGACTTGCCCATTACGTTCGGCATCGCCTATGGCCGGACGTGGAAACGCGTGCTCGCGCTGGCGGGGACCTTCATTCTCACCGCGCTCGCGCTCGGAGCTGGCTTCTGCGCGTGTTTTCTGCCCGGTGTGTGGGTCTGGACGGGCCTGTCCTTCGCACCCCAGGTTGTCGTGCTCGAAGGTCTTTCCGCAACACAGGCACTGACGCGAAGTTGGCACCTTAGCCGGGGAGACCGCCTGCGTATTTTCGGAATGCTGACACTGATGACAGTCGCGCTGGTGAGCATCTATGGAACCTCGTCCTTCTTGGCGCACCTTCTCTTCCGGTCGGAGATCGTCGCCGGCGTGATCGCCCAGATTGGCTATTCTGCCATCTACCCGATCATGCAAATCGGGTTGGTGCTGATTTATTTCGATAGCCGTGTGCGCAAAGAGGGATTCGATCTCGCCCTGCTCGCTGCGCAGCTTTCCGCGCAACGTACCGCCGCGGCGGCGGCCGCGCCAACCTGGTGAACGAACCTGGAACCCGCGACCTTTCCCGAGCGCGTCGAGATCGTCAAAACGGCGGTGCTCGCCGAGCGCGAGTTTCAGCACCCCCGGAGCTGGCTCGAAACGTGGCTCGTGCCTTGGGTGGCGCACATCATCGATCGCCTCTCCATGCTAGGACCGGTGCTTCGCTACGCGTTCATCGGCGGTCTCGTCGCCCTCGTGCTCGCGATCGTGGTCTGGGTGGCGCGTTCGTTGTTGCGCGTATCCCGGCGCGGCGATGCGCCGCTGTTGCCCCGGTCATCGGGCACGCCCTTGCGAGAAGAGCGCACGGCCGTCGAGCTGCGTCGCGCCGCCGCGGTCGCCGCTCGGTCCGGCGCCTTCGCCGAGTCGATTCGCCTCTCGTGGATGGCGGTCATCGCCCTGCTCGAAGCATCGAGTAGCGCGGGCGGTCGCCCCCACGTCGCGCGCGCCGATTTCGAGTACGTGGCCGATGCCCGCCGCGCCGGCGCCCCAGCTCAGGCGATCGCGGATCTGGCCATCGAATTTCAGCGTGTTCGTTTTGGAGGCATCGACCCGAGCCAAGACGCCGCCGCCAAATGCCTCGAGCTCGCCGGCGCCGTCGAGCTCTGGGGCAGCGGCGCTGACGACGCAGCGCGAGACGACCGTGGGTAAGGGTCGATCGCGCGCAGTCCTGATCGCCTTCGCGGGGCTCTTGATCCTTGCTCTGGCATGGCCCGCGGCCGCGCCGTCGAGCGAAGAGGGCGTTCATCCTGCGTCGACGTACATGAGCTCGCGCGACGGCGCGAAGGCCCTCTTTCTCGTGCTCGAGCGGCTAGGTTTCCAGGTCGAGAGGCGAACGGTTCCCCTGGGCGACTTCGGCGCGTCGCGCCTGGCGTTCGTGCTCGGTCCCGAAGCGCCGGTCGATGAAGCAGAAGGCAACATCAAGGCGCTCGTTCGATGGGTCAAGAACGGCGGCACCCTGGTGTACGCCGCTTCGACGGCCGATCTCTTGAAGTCTCCGGTGGGCAAGGCATTCGGATTCGAGCTCGTGCCCCGGCCCAGGCTTGCGATCGCCGAGCGACACGTTGCGCTCGCCGCCGAGTACGCGCCGGCGATCCACCTTGCGATCCTGGGTGATTCGCAGATCGCAGCCGAATCAGCCAAGGACGACTTCGCGTCGGTCACGGTGGGAGACGACACGGTGATGCAACGCCTCTTCGGCGCCGGAAGGGTCATCGCCATCGCCGAAGGCAGCGTCGCGTCGAATGCGATGCTGGGTGACGACGACAACGCGCTCTTCTTCGCGCTGCTCGCCGACCGCTACGCGGCCGGGCAACTCATCGTGTTCGACGAGTACGTGCACGGCATGAGCAGCGCCACCAAGCTTCTGCCGATCGCGCGTGGTCCGGCCACCGCTGCACTCGTGCTCATCGCCGTGGGCATGGCCCTTTACGCTTTCGGCGCCGGAAAGCGTCTCGCGCCGCCCTCCGCCGAGCCTGCGCCACCCCGCCGCTCGACCATCGAACAGGTGACGGCGCTCGCCCGCCTGTACGAGCGCACCGGATCGCGCCGGCTGGCGCTGACCAGGCTGGGCGCCGTGGCCCCCCTGGGTGTTTCGAGCGACGCCGAGCTGGTTCGACTTGCGCGCAACCACGAGGCTCTGCGAAAGGTGTGAGCATGGGTCTCGAGAAAACGCGCGCTCTCGCCGCTGCCATCGTCGGCGAGCTCGAACGGATCGTGCTCGGGCAGCGCGAGGTCATCGAAGAAATGCTTCTCGTTGTGCTGGCGGGAGGTCACGCGCTTCTCGAGGGGCCGCCCGGCACCGCCAAGACGCTCCTGGCTCGCTCGCTCGCCGGCCTGCTCAGCGTCGGATTTCGTCGCATCCAGTTCACCCCAGATCTCATGCCGTCCGATGTGGTGGGCACCAACGTCTATGATCTTTCGCAACAACGCTTCGCCCTGCGCCGTGGACCCATCTTCACCGATGTGCTCCTCGCCGACGAAATCAACCGCGCGCCCGCCAAAACCCAGGCGGCGCTTCTCGAGGCAATGCAAGAGCGCCAGGTGACGATCGATGGCGAGCGGTTGGTTCTGCCTCCGACGTTCTCGGTGTTTGCCACGCAAAACCCTCTGGAGTTCGAAGGCACCTACCCCCTTCCCGAGGCCCAGCTCGATCGCTTTCTCATGAAGATCGTCGTGGGGTATCCGGCCCGTGACGCCGAGCGCGAGGTGCTGGCGCGTTATCGCGATGGCCGCGCCCCCGACGACGCCGTGGTTCGCCCGGTCGCCGACGGCGCTTCGATCGTCGCAGCACGAGCCGAGCTTCTCACGGTGCGCGCCGACGATGCCGTCCTCGCCTACGCGACCGACATCGTTCGCCGCACGCGCGAGTCTCCAGCGTGCGTCGTCGGCGCCAGTCCGCGCGGAACGGTCGCCCTCTTTCTCGTCGCTCGCGCGCGTGCTGCTCTCGAGGGTCGCGACTTCGTCGTGCCCGACGACGTGAAGCGCGTGGCCCCCGCGGTGCTACGCCACCGCATTCTCTTGCGTCCCGAGGCAGAAATCGAGGGAATGACCGCCGACCGGGCGGTGCGCGAGATCATCGACAGCGTGCCCGTGCCGCGCTGATCCATGGTGCTGCCCACCCCGCGACTGTCTTTCGCCGTGCTGGGCCTCGGCGCGCTGGCGGGCATCGCTGCTTTCTTTCCCAGCGTCGTGCCGGTATGGCTCGTTTTCGGCGCGACGCTCATCGGTGCGGTGGCGTGGGACCTCGCGCACATCGTTCCCCCGTCGAGCGTGCGGGTCGAACGTTCAGCCCCGCCGGTGATGTCGCACGGCGCCTCCCACCGGGTCGTTCTCACCTTCCAGCACGGTGCCCGGCACGTGGCCGAGGTTCTCATCGAAGAGGTGTGGCCTCCCAGCGTGAAGCCCGAACGAGCTCTCTTGACGGTGCGCGTCCCGCCGAGCGTCGTGACCGATGTCACCTATACCGTCACGCCTTCACGGCGGGGCGAGCTGTCGCTTCCACCCGCGGCGCTCCGCACCAAAGGACCACTGGGTCTCGTCGCCGTGCAGCTCGCCGCGGCCATCCCCGGATCGCTCGTCCGCGTTTACCCCAAGCTCACCGACGTCGCCCACTACGAGCTCGCCGCGAGACGCAGCCTTCGCGCAGACGTTGGTCTCTCTTCCATCCGCGCGCTCGGCCCCGGAACCGAGATCGAAGGGCTGCGCGACTATGCGCCCGACGACGAGTACCGGCGAATCGACTGGAAGGCGACCGCGCGGCGTGGTCGCCCGGTCACCCGTGAGCTGCGCGACGAACGCACGCAGCACGTGACCATCCTCATCGATGCCGGCCGACTCGGCGCCGCAGAGCTCGGAGCCTCCCGGCGCATCGATCACGCCGTCGACTCCGCGCTGCTCCTTGCCAACGTGGCGTCGGTCCGCGGCGATCGCGTGGGGGTTTTGGTCTTCGACCGGGAGGTGCGGCGCTATGTGCCGCCCTCGCGCGCGTCGCGGGCGGTCGTTCCTCGCATCGCTCGTGCACTGTTCGACGTCGACGCGTTGCCGGTCGAGCCCGACTACGAGCGAGCGTTCCGTTACCTGCTCGCCCACGATCGTCGCAGATCACTGCTCGTGCTTTTCTCGGATGTGCTCTCCCCCGAGAGCTCCGAAGCGCTCGTGTCACAGCTCGCGCAAACGCGTGGGCGGCATCTCCCGCTCTGCGTGGCCATCGCCGATCCTGCTCTTCTCGCCGCTGCCCGCAAGCCCATCCGCACCGCCGAGGACGTCTACCACGTGGCCGCGGCGCGTGAGCTGTGCGCCGAACGCGAAGCGGCGCTGCGCGCGATGCGCGCGCGCGGCGTTCTGACGGTCGACGTTCCGCCCGATCGCGCCACCCCGGCCGTCGTCAGTCGCTACCTCGAGCTAAAGGCCCGGCGGCTGCTGTAAACGAGATAGCTCCTAAAGACCTACCTCGTTTCGACCGTAAAGAGATTGACAACGCGGGTGTGCACCCGGCTGGAGCCGTACGACCAATGGTCCGGGGAACAATCGAAACCATGGAGCTGCCGGCGGCGCACGCGCTGCTGCAGATTCTCGAGAGCGAGGGCGTCGAGCACATCTTCGGCGTCCCGGGTGGACCGCTGACGGGCTTCTTCGAGGCCCTGCAGGAGCGCAACAAGATTCGCTTCGTGCTCGCCAAGCACGAAGGCGCGGCCGCCTACATGGCCGCCAGCTACGCACGCGTGCGCGGTACGCTGGGCGTCTGCTGTGTCACCAGCGGGCCGGGCGCGACCAATGCGCTGACCGGCATCACCAGCGCGTACACCGACTCGATTCCCGTTCTATTGCTCACCGGGCAGGTCGCGACGCACGTCTTCGGCAGAGGCGCGATCCAGGAAAGCTCCGCTTTCGGAACCGACGTGGTCGAGCTCTTCCGTCCGGTCACCCTTCAGTCGGTCATGTTTCCCAACGTCGGTCGCATTCCCGACATCGTTCGCATGGCCATCCGCACCGCGCTCACCGGTCGCCGGGGGCCGGTTCACCTCAGCATGCCGGCCGACATGATGGCCCGTCCCGTCAAGCACTTCGCCATTCCACCCGAGCAATATCGTCCTCACTCGACACCCATCGATCGCCAGGCCATCGCGCGAGCCGCCGAGCTGCTGGCCGCAGCCAGACGCCCATGTCTGCTGGTCGGAAACGGCGTTGCGCTTTCGAATGCGTCCGAAGAGCTTCTGACTCTCGCCCGCGCCTATCGCATTCCGGTCGCCACGTCGCCCAAGGGCAAGGGCACATTTCCCGAGAACGATCCCCTGTCACTAGGTGTCCTCGGCTTCGGCGGCCATGAGCTTGCGGAGAAGTACATCGAATCAGCCGACGTCGACGTTCTGGTCGTCGTGGGTTCGAGCCTGAACGAGTTCGTGACCAATGGATGGTCGCTCCAGCTTCGACCGCGCACGGCCTTCATTCAGCTCGACATCGATCCACGGATGATCGGGCGCAACTATTCGGTCGACATCGCAATGGTGGGCGACGCTCGCGCCTCATTGGCGGAGCTCTCTCTTCACCTCGATGCGCTGGGCGAGCCTGGCGAGCCTCGCGAACAGGATCCCCTCGCCTCGCTGCGCACGACCACCCCGCGCTACCTCGCCGCGCATGCCCTCTCGGCGGACAACGTACCTCTCAAGCCGCAGCGCTTGATCAGCGAGCTGAGAGCGGCCATGCCCGACGATGCGATGCTCTTCGTCGACAATGGCACGTCGATCATCTGGGCTTCGCACTACTTCGAAGCTCGCCGTCCGAACACCTACTTCATCGACCTTGGCCTGGCGGCCATGGGCAGTGCAGTCGCCGGGGTCGTAGGTGGCGCCCTGGGGGCTCCTGGCCGTCGCGCCGTGGCCCTCGTCGGAGACGCGGCGTTTGCCATGCACGGAATGGAGGTGCACACCGCCGTCGAGCAGCGCATCCCTGCGGTCTGGGTAGTCCTCAACAACGGAGGGCACGGGATGGTGCACCAGGGCGAGACAATCATGAGAGGCAAGACCTTCGGCACCTCTCTTTATCGCGTGCCGATCAACGCGGCCGGGCTCGCCCGAGCCCTTGGCGCGAACGGCGTCCGCGTCGAGACGGCCAGTGACTTTCGTCAGGCCTTGAGCCAGGCGCTCGTCGCCGACGGTCCCACGGTCATCGACGCGATCGTCGATCCGACGGAGATGGCCCCCACGCTGGTGCGCAGGGCCAAGACGCTCGCTGAATTCTTCGCGCTACGACGCACGACCGACTCGCCGCCCTCTCTGGCTCGCCGAGATAGTAGCTCGCCGAAATAGCAGCTCGCTAGCAAAGCTTGCGCTTGATCAGCTCGGCGATGGCGCGGCTCGCATCGAACTTCACCTGCTCGGGCGGGTTCACGAGCAGCGCCTCTTTGACGGTAGGCCGGACGTGAATGGAAAAGCGCTTGGGCGCGAGAAGCAGGATGGCGCCGAGCGCGCTGCGCTTGAGGCTCAAGATGAACCCCGTCCCCTCGAAAACTGCCACCGCGAACTGTAGATTGGACATGATGTCGGGCAGCGCCCTGGCCTGCGCCTTTCGGAAGGCATCGTTGGGGATCTGGCTGTCGGGCGGCATGATGAAGAGCCCGACCAGCGGCTCGCCTTGCTTGGCTCTTGCAGCGGACAGCTCCTCCGCGTAGCGGGCCACGTCGTGCAGCTCGGGTACGCGGCCCCAACGGATCGCGTAGAGACCCTCGAGCACGCACGATTCGTAGGCCATGTCTTCCCCTTGTATCCCAGCGACGAGCTACGACCAGAAATCGTCGAACTCGTACAGATCGACGGGGACCGTCCTTCCCTCGACTATCTTACCGCCCACAAATCGAAAGACCACACAGTGGTCGCTGTCCAGCGTTTTGCTCTGTCGCTGCGCCGAGATGCGGCCGTAGACGAAGAGATACTCGTCGTCGGCCACGACGGCGCGCAGGTCGAGCTTGAGCGTCCCGCCGCTCAGCTCTTTGGACCGGCGCAGCATGTCGAGCAACCCCGCGATGTGTCCGCCCGGCAATGGAGCTTCGTCCCAGTACGACGTACTCGACGTCGGGCGCCACGAGCTCGGCCACGGTGGTGAGATCG
>JBBSDY010000002.1:0-27804 GCA_038240245.1 Polyangiales bacterium | reverse complement strand
TCCAGTCGCCGAATTTTCTCTACCGCGTCGAGCTCGGCGAAGCAGAGCCTACGCACGCTGGCTGGCTTCACTATACGGGCTACGAGATGGCGTCGCGGCTGTCGTTCTTGCTCCGCAACAGCTTCCCCGATGCCGAGCTGTTCGCCGCCGCGGGCCGGGGAGACCTGGTTACGAAAGAGGGCATCCTGGCGCAAGCCAATCGCTTGCTCGCAGACGCCGCGCCCACGCAAGAGATGATCTCGCAGCTCTATTCCGAGTATCTCGATCTCCCGCTGCTTCTCGATGTGCAATTTCCCGCGACGATGGACCCCAAGCACACCATCGGCGCGTCGATGCGCAACGAGGTCGTCGACATCGTGAATCGCATCGCCCTGCGGCAGCCGGGCGACATGCGCACGCTCTTCACCACGCAGACCATCGCGGTCAACTCCGATCTCGCCAACCTCTACGGTCTGAAGTCGACCTCACCCGACGCGGTGCAGCCGGCCGATCTGGCCGTCGATGGCCCGCGGGCGGGCCTCCTGACCACGGGTGCGTTGCTCACCCTCCACAACCGTCCTAACCGAACGTCGCCGACCATCCGCGGTCTCTTCATCCGCCAGCGGCTGCTGTGCGGCACGGTGCCACCGCCTCCTGCCGGCATTCCGCCGCTCAGCGAGGACAACAGCGGACCGCCCAAGACCATCCGCGAGAAGCTCGAGGCACACCGCGCCAATCCAACGTGCGCGGCGTGCCATCGCTCGATGGATCCCATCGGTCTGGGAATGGAAGACTTCGATCAGTACGGCCGGCACCGCACGAACTACGACACCGGGCAGCTCGTCGACGATGGCGGCGATCTCGACGGCAAGACCTTCAACGGAGCGCGCCAGCTCGGCAATCTCTTGTCCCAAGACCCGCGCATGACGAGCTGCATGGTCACCCAGTTCTTCCGCTACGGCTCTTCACGCCTCGAAGCGGGCAGCGAAGAGATCATCCTCGAGAACCTGGACAAGGCTTTTGCCACCAACGGCTACCAGCTCAAGCCACTGTTGCTCGAGCTCGTCGGTAGTGATGGTTTCCGCTACCTCGTTCCGGAGGCCCAATGATCTCGCGCCGTGCAGTTCTCAAGGGAATTTTGGGCGGCTCGACCGTCTGTCTGGGTCTTCCGATTCTCGAGCAGATGCTGAACACCAACGGAACGGCCCTCGCCGCGGGCACGGCCCTGCCTACGCGCTACGGTCTGTTCTTCTGGGGCAATGGCCTGCCGTGGACCTACCGCCACCGCGGCACCACCGACGTCGTCTCTCCCGGAATCACCCACGACCTCGGCGACACGTTGACCGATCTTTATACGCCCACCACCGAGGGCAAGGGTTGGGCAGTCGGCGACACGCTTCAACCACTCGCCAAACACGTGGCGAACATCAACGTGGTGACGGGCCTCGAGCCGAAGACGATGATCCCCACCACGCCGGCCGGCCTGTCCGACGGGCACATGCGCGGCATCTGCGTGGCCCTGACGGCGGACGAGATTCAACCGGCGGGGTTCGATCACGACCCCCACATCTTTGCCGTCAATCGCGCCACGCTCGACCAATACATCGCCAAGCACCCGCAATTTTACACCGACGGGGCGCCGCAGTTTCGCTCGCTCGAGCTGGGCATGAGCACGGCCACGCTCCACAATTTCGGGACGTGGACGGCCTGCTCGCACAACGGGCCCAACTCGCTCAACCCGCCCATTCGCGATCCGCTCAAGCTTTTCAACCAGATCTTCGCGGTCAAACCCGACCGGCCGGAAATCGGCCGCCAGACCAGCGTTCTCGACGTGGTGGCCGAAGACACGCGGCTTCTCGAGGGTCGCCTGGGCAAGCGCGACAAGGCAAGGCTCGACGAGCACTTGACCCACATCAACGAGATCGAGCGCCGGCTGAAGGTGGCACAGGCTGCCTGCACCACGCCAGCGACGCCCCAGGGCGCGTTTGCCGATGAAACCACCGTGATGGCCAAGATGGACATCATGTCCGACATTCTGGTGGCGGCCCTCAGGTGCGATCTCACCCGTGTGTTCACGCTCTACTTCACGACGGGCGCTTCTCTCTTGCAGATGAACGGCATGGGCCAGATCAACGGGACGGGCGCTCACCAGCTTCACGACGCCTGCCATGGCGGAGAGCGCGACATCATCACGGCGTTCACCAAAATGAACCTCACCGCCTACGCGATGCTGCTCGACAAGCTCACCAAGGACCAAGACGTGAACGGGCAGACATTGCTCGACAACTCCGTCATCTTCGGAACCTCGGAGTACGGCGAAGGGTACACGCACAGCAACAAGGAGCATCCCATCATCATCGCGGGCAAGGCGAGCGGCAAGCTCGACACCGGAAATCACGTCCGCGAAGCGAACGGCAACATCGCAAGGGCTCACTTGACCATTCTGCGAGCTTTGGGTATCGACGCTCCTAGCTATGGCTTCAATGGTGGCGAGACGTCGAGCGCACTGCCGTTCCTCAAATAACATGCCCCGCTCCCATCTCCTGGCGTCTGGGGTCGGGCGCGCGCTCATCAGTGCGGCGGTGTTCGCGCTCGCGGCTTGCAGCAGCGACGATGCTCCGGGTCCTGCCGGGGCCGCCGGCTCGGTCACGTCATCGGGCACGGGCGGAGCGGGCGGTAGCTCATCGGGCCCTACCGGTACGGGCGGAGGCGGTCACGAATCGACGGGCGGCGAATCCGGCTCGAGCTCGATGTCTTTGCCCGATGCCCAGGCCGTCGCCGACACCGGATCCGTTGTCGTGCCGGAAGCGGGCGTCGTCGATGCGGGGCCCGTCCAGCACCACCTGATGGTGGCGGAATATCCGGGCCGACTCATGGAGATCTCGGCGGATGGCAAGCTCCTCTGGGAGCACCAGACGCCGAGCCTCACCGTCATGTTCAACGTCTTGCCGAACGGCAACGTTTTCTTCCCGCACGGCGGGACGTCGCCGGGAGCGCAAGAAGTCGACAAGAACCACACGGTGGTCTGGAGCTACACGAGCACAGCCATGGAGTTGCTCGGCGGTGAGCGGATGGCCAATGGAAACAGCTTGCTCGGCGAAGGGGGCCCGCCGCTGGCGCTCGAGCTCGATCCCGCCAAGCAGGTTGCGCGCTCCGTGACCATCCCGACCACCACGACCGAGGCCCACCGGGTGGTTCGCCACCTGCACCTGCTCGCCAACGGGAACATCCTCGCGGCGCTCGAGGGCGAGGGCGCCGTTCGCGAGTTCGACGCAACGGGCATGATGGTCTGGGAGTACAAGGGCGTGACCAGCGTTCACGAGGCGATCCGCCTCGCCAATGGCAACACCCTCATCGGAGGCGGCGAGTCGAAAAAGGTTCTCGAGGTGACGAAGGCCGGTCAAATCGCGTGGCAGTTTGGTGATCAAGACGCGCCAACGTTGGGTCTTACGTGGATCACCAGCGTTCAGATCTTGAAGAACGGCAACTTGCTGGTTTGCAACTGGGTCGGGGGCGGGGGCGGTACGGGCGTGCACGCGTTCGAGGTCACCCGCGACAAGAAAGTCGTCTGGAAGCTCGACGACCACAAGCTCGTCAAATCCGCCACCACCGTGACCGCCCTCGACGACTAGGCCGGCGTACCCGCTGCGCCCTTTGTGCGCTCTGGAAGTGAGGCCTTCGCTAGGGTTCGGGCAAACCGCCACGGCGCCAAGGCCGCCAAGGGGATTTTGGTTCAGAGCACGTTCCGGGGCCCTCCTTCCGGTCCCCCCTCGACGCACCTGCAGGTAGATGCAGCGCCCCCCCAAACCCCTTGGCGCTTTTGGCGGCGTGGCGGTTCGCCCGAAATCATCTCCATGCCCCCTCGGTCCATCGCCCACAGATTGTCTACAAAAGCCTGAGCCACTTACGCTGGCAATTTACACTTACGCCAACTAGAGAGCAGGGGACCATCATGAACAGAAAGCCCATCGATTCGCGGTTGCCGGCGGTTTTGAGCGCGCTTTTCCTTTTGACGGCCGCAGCAGCCTGTGGGCTGTCGGACAACGAATTCACGGCGCCGAAAGATGCTTCGGCCGACGCCAAGGGAGGTGGAGCGGGTACCCATGCCGGGGGAGCCGCAGGCAGCGCGACGGCCGGAAATGTCGGCGGTAGCGGCGGGAACGACGTCGGAGGCGGCGCGGGCACCGCGGGAAGCGCCGGCAGCGCAGGGAGCGACGGCGCCGACGCGGACACGACGGACACCGGCGTCGATGCGCCACCGCCCATCGTTTGCCCGGCGATGGGCATCGAGGGCACTGGCAAGGGACTCAAGGGTGAGTACTTCGTGGGGCAAGACCTCATGAACCTCAAGGTCACCCGCTACGATCCGTCGGTGAGCTTCAACTGGGGACCCCGAGCGCCCGAGGTGGGCGTGCCGGCCGATCACTTTTCGGTGCGCTGGAGCGGCCAGGTACAGCCGCGCTATTCGGGCCCCTACACCTTTTATGTCAACACCGACGACGGCGCCCGCCTGACGGTCAACAACGTGGTGGTCATCGACCACTTCACCGATCACGGGGCCGCCGAAGACACCGGCACGGCCATCGATCTGGTGGCCGGAACAAAATACGACATCAAGATGGAGTACTACGAGAACGGTGGCGACGCGCTTGCCCAGCTCTCGTGGTCGAGCGATTGCCAGACGAAAGAGATCATCGGACCCAGCCAGCTTTACTACCAGGCGCCCGTGTGCGCCGCGCCCATGCTCGGAACGGGCACCGGCGTCAAAGGAGAGTATTACGACAACCAGGATCTCACGAACCTGCTGGCAACCCACACGGCCGAGGGCGTCGATTTCAACTGGCCCGACGGCACGATGCCCGATCCGGCGATCATGCCGGGCACGTATTCGGTGCGGTGGACCGGTCAAGTGCAGGCCGAGCGCAGCGAGTCGGTGACTTTCTACACCACGTCCGACGACGGCGTGCGGCTGTTCGTCGACGACGTGCTCGTGATCGAGAACTGGACCGACCACGCGGCCACCGAAGATTCGGGAACGATGACCCTGGTGGCGGGGCAAAAGTACAACCTGCGTCTCGAGCTCTACGAAAAGGGCGGAGGGGGACAGGTGAAGCTCTCGTGGGCAAGCGGCTGCACGTCCAAAGAAGTGATTCCGCTGACGCAGCTGTACCCGACTTACACCGGCGTGGTGTGCCTCGCGCCCACCGTCGCCACGGGCACCGGTCTCAAAGGCGAGTACTACAACACCGTCGACTTCATGGACCTGAAGACCACGCGCGCGGCCGAGGCCGTGAACTTCGACTTCACGAATACCGCTCCTGACCCCACGGTCGGTGCCGACAACTTCTCGATCCGCTGGACGGGACAGGTGCAGGCTCGCTATTCGGGGCCCACGACGTTTCAGACGAAGTCCGATGATGGCGTCCGGCTCTGGATCGGCGGCGTGCTCGTCATCGACGACTGGGTCGACCACGCAGCGACGGTCGATACGGCCATCGTGACGCTGACCGCGGGGCAACTCTACGACGTCAGGGTCGACTACCACGAGACGGCGAACGACGCCCAGATCAAGCTGCTCTGGTCGGGTCCCTGTCAGGTCGCCGAGCCCATCCCGGCAACGGTGCTCTACCCGACGGGGTACACGGGCATCGACGCGGGATCAGCCATCGATAGCGGCAGCGCCGTCGACGCTGCGACGGAGTAGCGAGGCCGATCGACGTCGGCGTCGCGTCAGGATCGACGCGACGCCGAGCAGGCTGGCCAGCGCGGCCCAGCCCTGGCTCGAGCTCGAGGATCCCACCCGGCAACCGCAGCCACCCTGATCAGAGCTCGCTCCGGCACCGACGGACGAAAGGGGAACGCACTGTCGCGCGTCGTCGCACGCGAAGCCTTCGGCGCAGTCGGCGACCGAGTTGCACGTCGTGCCGCATTTGCCGGCCACGCATCCGTAGGGTGAGCAGTCGGTGGTCTTGTTGTCACCCGAGAGTACGGTGTGGGTATCCTTGCAGGTGGCGCCGACCACGCACTGCTTGTTGGAGCACCGGTACTTGGGATCGCACTCCGCATCGGAAGCGCAGGTTTGCCCGCAAGTGTCGCCCTTGCACGCGAACGGAGAGCAAACCACGGTCTTGGCCGTGGGGCACGCGCCGGTGCCGTCGCACGCAGCGGTGAGCGTGGCCGTTGGGGGGAGCGCTCCCGTCGCCGGTGCGCAGGACGCCGGGCGACACGAAACCTTGGAGCCGACGTGGCCGACGCACTGGGTGCGGTCTTGCGCGCCGTCGCACGACTTCGCGCTGCACGGATCGGTGCCGGCCGCTGCCGGACACGCAGTGCGCTGTCCAACGGGATCACCGGTCACTGGCGAGCAGATGCCCTTCGACGTCGACACGTTGCAGGCTTCGCACTGTCCGGTGCAGGCGCTGTTGCAGCAAAAGCCGTCGACGCAAAACCCGCCCGGTCCACAATCCGACGGATCGGTGCAGGCCGTTCCGACGGGTTGGGCACAGCGGCCCTCTTTGCCCGGGATGTTGCACGACTTGCCCGCGCCGCAGTTGTCGACGCCGCAGCACACGCCGTCGGTGCACAAGAGGCCTCCCTGGCAATCGAGCCCGGTCGTGCACTTGTTGCCGAGGCCCTGAACGGGAATGCAGGCGAGCCCCACGCTGCCGTCCGCGCTGGTCACGCTCGCGTCGGCGCCGGCATCCGCATCGGTGGGCGCTGCGCAGTAGAAACCGGACGCGCAGTCGGTCGCGCCTGGCGAGCACCCCGTCTTGCAAGTCGATGCGCCGCACGCGTAGTTGCCGCACGATCGCGGCGCGTCCTGGCAGTGGCCGGCCGTATCGCAAACGCTGGTGTGCGTCTCGGTGCCGACGCCTTGATCGGTCGCGCAGGCGTTGGCGCCGCAGGGTTTGCTGTTGTCGGGATAATGACAATCCATCGTGTCCGATCCGTCGCAGACCGCCGTGCACGCGCCGGTGCCCAAAAAGGCTTGGCTGCACTTGCGATTGATCGTTCCGACGTGCGGAGGGCCGGCGACGGGCGAGCAGGTTCCGACCTTTCCCACGACGTCGCAAGCCGCGCACTGGCCGGTGTTGCAGGCGCTGTCGCAGCAGACGCCGTCGACGCAATGGCCGTTGCCGCACTCGTTGTCGCTGCTGCACTGGGTTCCGTTCGCCTTCGCGCAGCTTCCGAGGTGCGCCGAGCCGCCGCAGGTGAAGCCCGCAGCGCAGCTCGCCTGGCCGCAGCACGTCATGTCGACGCAAGGGAGATCCGAGGCGCAATTGGCATCGGCCGTGCAGGTGGCGCCCGTGCCGACCACCATCGTGCACACGTGGGTCTTGCAGAAGTAGCCGCTGGCGCAGTTGGTGTTCACATTGTCGTTTCCGCAGGTCGTGTTGCACGCGGTCGCGACTCCGGGCGCCCCGTTGCAATTGTACTCGTTGCAAGCCTTGGCAACGTCAGAACAGGCCCCGGCCGCGTTGCACTGGCTGGCGTGCGTTTCGGTGCTGATGCCACCCGCCGTGGTGCACGTGTTCGCGTTGCATGATTTCGTGGCGGTTGGATAGTGACAGGCAGCAAGATCGACTCCATTGCATGCCGGACCGCACACCGTGCCGACGCCCGTACCTGCGCACGCGGCCCGAGCGGTGTGGGGAGCGCCGGTCACCGCAAAACAAGTTCCCAAATGCGCAGCAACGTCGCACGCGCCGCACTCCCCGGTGCACGAGCTGTCACAGCAGTAGTTGTCGGTGCAAAGACCGTTGGCGCACTGGTTGCTGCCCGTGCAGGAGAACGATGCCGAAGGTTGCCCCTTGAGAAGACACTGGTTGCCGCCGCAAAAGTAGCCCGGCTTGCACTGGGTGTCGCTCGCGCAGGTCGTGGCGCAAGCGCCGGAGACGCAAGCGAAGTTGTTGGCGCAAGCGGTGCGGCCGCCGTGCGGTGGGCTCAGCGTGACCGCCGAGCAAGTACCTTCCGAGCCCGCCACGTCGCACGCGGAGCACTGCCCGGTGCACGTCGTGTCGCAGCAGTGCGAGTCGGTGCAGACGTTGGAGAGGCAGTCCGTTGCCGCCGTGCAAATGTCGCCTGCCCGTCGCGCGAGCGGGTCGAAAATCTCGCTGGTGCTCGTGCGCACGGACGCGGCGGCCATGGGCGTCGCACCCCCCGCGGCAACCGCGGCGGTCGCGTTGGGAAGGACCGCGGTCAACGTAAAGTTCGATCGGGGGGTGACCATGCTCTCGGCCGGAACGAATCGGTTGGTGGCGGGATCGTAGAGGTCGGCCGTGGCCGTGAACTGGTTGGGCGCGGCAAGGGTGGTCCCCCCCCCGGTGACGAGCACCTTGGCGGTATCGCCAGCGACCGTGGGCTGGATCACCACCGCCTGCGGCCGGATGCGCAGCGAGCTCATCGTGTTCAGAACATCGGTCCACTGATCGAGCGCGGGATCGTAGACCTCGGCCGTGGCGAGCGCGACACCGGATCCTCCGCCCGTTCCTCCTCGGCCGCCCACGACCAGAACTTTCCCGGTGGGTAGGAGCACCGCAGCCAGCTCGGCGCGCGGGGTGTTCATGTCGTGCTTCGCGGTCCAGGTGGTGGTGCCGTTCCAGACTTCCACCGAGGCGAGCGGCGTCGTGACCGGACGGCCTCCCATGACGAGGACCTTGTCGCCCGCCAAAACCACCGAGGCGTGCAGCGCTCGTCCGGTGTTGAGGGTACCCGCCGTTGCCCAGGTGTTGGCGGTGGCGCTGTAGATCTGGGCGCTCGTCAGAGCGCTGCTTCCGCCGGTCACGACCACGAAACCCGTGGAGAGCATCGATGCCGCGTGATTGGAGCGCGGCGTGAACCCGGCGGTGACCTGCGTCCCCCAGGCGCCCGCGCCAGCGCCCGGCGTGTACACCTCGGAAGACGTGGCCAGCAGGCCGCCCGCGGCCGCGCCGCCGACGGCAAGCAATTTGCCATTGTTCATCGAAGTAAGGGTATGAGCAAAACGCGCCTCGATCATGTTGCTCGCCGACGACCACCCGGCGGCGGCCGTCCAGATCTCGGCGCTCGACAGCGGCGTGACCCCCTCGGGAGCACCGCCCGAAATGACGATGCTACCGTTCGCCAGCGCTGCCGCCGCATGGTCTCCGCGCGCCGTGATCAGCGATCCCGCGTTTCGCCAGATGGGATCGACGGCCACGGGGAATGCAAGTCCGGTCGTCGATAGCTCGGCAAGGACGTCCGTCTCTTGGCCCGACTCGGCTGCGATCCGAACGTGGAGGGGCCGCTTGACGCCGTGCGCATCGACGGCAAACGGAGGGTCGCCGACGATGCGCACCTTCCCCGAGGCGTCGATGATCTCGAGGCGTTCGTCGGTGATTCGAAGGCCGTGGGCATGATCGCCGCGCGCGATTCGATAGTGAATCGTGGTGGGAGCCGACGGATCGCGGAGCAACCGAAGCTCCTCGAACACCGAGCCATCGGAGACATGAACCAGATCGGTCGCCGCGAGAGCGTCGCGGTAGACGACGGCCCCTTCGACCACTTGCCCCGGGGAAGCCGCAAGATCAGGATCGGTCACCTCGATGGAAAAGTCGGGATCGTCACCAAGAGCGATGCGCAGTGGCTCGCGCGCGTTTCTCGGCAACTCTCCGTGCAGAGCGTGTCCTTGCTGGGCGAGGTGAAAGCCGCGCTCGCCCGGCTGGAGCAGCTGCCCGGCACCGACGCGACTCTCGAGCGCTGGATATGCGCGCAGCGCGGCGATGGTGCCTGCCGCGCTCTGTGCGGCCAACGTGTGAGCATGGCCTCCTTCACCGCATGCAACCGCCGACAACGCCACGACCAAGCCGAGCCCTATTCGCTGCGTTGCATACATCGACCCTCCTGCCGCGCCCCGACACCCCAATACCAACCTTGGCACGTTAGACTTTTTTTCGTTCGAAACGCAATACTTGTCTCTTCATAAGAGGAGAGCCGGCCATGCTCGCCCATAGTTCTTTCTTCGACGAGCTCCCGGTCACGAATCATTTCCCTTTCCCTCGGGCAAAAAAGCGGGCAAAAGTCTCGGCCACTGTGGGGAGTGGCTAGCAAACTTTGAGGAGGCACGCATGGCCGAATTCATAACGTCGATGACGGGGACGATGGCGTTCGGAACGGTTCGCAAGCAAACCGAAAAGTATCGTTCCATCGTGGTGCACCTCAGTGGTGCGGTCAGTGGTCCCGGAACGGTTACGCTGAACGACACATTCACGAGTCAGATTGCCCTCGCGCGCATCTGGGTCGAAGAGGTCGATGCCGGGGGAATTCAGGTTCCCGGGACGCTCGTCAACGCCGTGAGCAAGGCCGTCGGGGGCGGCACCACGCACCTGCGGTTTTGGGTTCCCTGGAAAGCCGTCAACGATGGCGACGACCTGTCGACACTCGTCGGCTCCTTTCAGATCACGTGCGATACGGCGAGCGGAGGTGCCTTCACGCTCAACCTGACGGGCCTCTGCGCCGACATTCCCCTCAAGCTCGTGATGGTGCTCGACCGCTCGGGAAGCATGGACGAGGACGCCGGAGGCGGCGAGCACAAGGTCAAAAAGCTTCAACGCGCCGCGCTCACCGGCGCCACGCTTTTGCGCCCGAGCGATCAGCTCGAGGTGGTTTCCTTCGACAATGTGGTCGAGATCCCGATTCCCGTGGCAGCCGTTTCGACCTTGGGCGCGGCGATCACCGACAAGTTCACTCCCGGCGTCTTCAACGCTGCGCCTAACCTTCAGCCGCGCAACGGGACGGCCATCGGCGACGGCCTCTTCAAGGGCAACACCGATCTGGGCGCCGCCGCGACGGGCAAGGCCATTCTCCTGGCCACCGATGGCATAGACAACTCCAGCTTCGCGCATCCCATCGGATCGTTCACCATCAATAACCCCGTCTTCGGCATCGGCATCGGCATCCCCGGGGTCAGCATCGACGATGGCATACTCGGAGGAATCACCGCGGGTACGGGCGGCTACCTCGTGGTCACCGGCGCGGTGACCGCGCTCAGCACCTTTGCTCTCGAGAAATTTCTTCTCGGCATCATCGCCGATGCCTCCGAGTTGGCGGTCATCACCGATCCTGACGGCACGCTGACCAAGCCCGGCTTCACCCAGGTCATCCCTTTCGAGGTGAGCCAGGCCGATAGCAGCATCGACGTCATCTTGCTCAACCGCTCCCCGGAGCTCGTACGCTTTGCGCTGCGCACTCCGGGCGGCCAGTTGATCACCCCGGCGACCGCGGGAGTCGAGCCTGCCGTCCAATACGTCCAGTCGCCAACGGTCACGTTCTACCGAATTTCTCTGCCGGCGCTCCACGCTCATCAGGCCGGCAGTCACGCCGGAACTTGGCTCGCTGGCGTCGCGCTGCGCGGTGACTTCACGCGTTCGTCGTCGGACTGGAAGGACGAGAAGCTCTACAAGGACGACAAGGCCTATCGAAAGATGTACGACAACTGGAATCGATTCGAAGAAGGCTTCGGTGCCCAGGCCCTCTACGATGTGCAGCCGACGGCGGTGCCCTACAGCTTGCTGGTGCACGCGCAAAGCGACATCGAGCTGCAGGCCTTTGCGCACCAGCACAGCAAGCTCCCGGGATCCGATATCCGCCTCGTTGCCAAGCTCTTCGGTCAGGGCATCGCGCTCAGCCATGCGAACGTGACGGCCGAGATCACCGGCCCCGACGGCAACGTCTTTCAGCTCGTGCTGGTCGAGCATCAGGCGGGGCGCTACCAGGTGAGTTTTTTGGGCGACTCACTCGGGGTCTACAAGATCCACTTTCGCGCCGCCGGCAAGCTCCTCCTCGGTTCGAATTTTCAGCGCGAGAAGGTCATCACCGCAAGCATCTACCTCGGGCCGCCGACCGTTTCTGTCCCGCCGTCCGAAGAGGGCAAGCCAGGTACGACGGGTACCGGCGGCACGCACGGTGGTGGCGGCACCCACGGCGGCGGTGGTGCCCACGGTGGCAAGACCGGAGACGGAAGCCACGTTTGCTGCTGCTGCGCGCACTCTTGCAAGTGCCATGGTGCGGAGCACCATCATCACCACGGCTGCGGCTGACGTTCGTTCGACTCAACGATTGAACGTCGCTCGGAGCGACTTCACGCAGTCGAGCTCATGACTGTAGCAGTCGTACGAAGTGGCGGGCAATGTCTTCGACCTGGCTCAGTCGAGCTCCCGCTCGTCCCCGCACCACGGGGGACGACTCGGCGATCCCGAGGCCCGCCGCGAAACCTTCGAGCGTGCCCACCTTGCTCTGCGTGACGGTGCGCGCGACCTGACGCAGATCGATCCGATCGGTGGGTAGATGACCGCCGGAGCTCGCAAAGAGGGAGGTGGCGTACCGGCCCCATGAGCAGACGACGTCGGTCGGTCGCAAGAACGACTGCCAGCGATCGAAGAGCTCGCCGAGGGTACCGCCGGTCGCGAACAGATCAGGAGAGAGTCGCGTGTGGATTGGCGTGCTGGGCGCCAGGGGAGTCTCGGGAGCGGCCACGACATCGAATGTCTCGCCCGTTGCAAGGCGGCGCGCCACCCATTGCACGAGCACGTCGGGATAGACCGACCGATCCGCGGCGCGGTAGGGCCAGGCATTGGCCTCGCCGACGACGCACACCAGATCGGCGGTTCGCTCCCCAAGACACGCGGGGATCGGTGGACGACGCGGCGTGTGGGCTTTTCTGTGGCGCGTGCGCGCGCCGTGCAGTCGCTCGGCACAGTCGATCTGCGTATCGACCATGGCGCGAAACGGTTGAAGGAGCGCGCCGAATCGGCCGGGATCGCCCTCGAGCGCGCCCAGCACGTGCACCAGCGCCTCGATGGTCGAGACGTAGTCGTCGCGCGGCTCCTTGCGGATTCGGTACTCGCTCGGCGCCGGCGGCGTGAAGGCGTAGCGCGGCAGCGTGCGCAGCACCGGGTTCGCGCGCACGAGCTTCTTGGTCTGCCACCACGTGCCGTCGACCACGACCAGGGTGATCGGTCCCGAGGGCGGGCTACGTACGACGTCGATCGCATCGGGGCCCGGGTAGAGCAACGCTGCCGGGCGGGCGGGATCGGAAAGCGCGCGGGCAAGCATGGACGAGCCCTGCCAATCGACGCCGACGTGAAGCTCGGAATTGGGCAAGCAAAGGCTGGCCATGTGCGCGGTTCCGATGGGCATGTTGCGTTCGCGCGGATGTTGGAGAAAAACGATGCGCGTGACGGTTTCGATCGCCGTGACGAAGCGGCAGTAGCAAACACTTTCCGGCCGCATGCAGCGCATGCACACGGCACGGGCCGTAAATCCGGCGGGCATTGCGCCTGACCGTTGCACCGTGGAGTCCACCAAAGCAGGGTCTCTATACCACCGGCCCGCGGGGCAGGGCGTAGTGCTAGCTTCGACTTGCCCGACGGGACGTCCTGTCGTAAAAAGGAAGATAGTCTCGGGAGTTCTGTGAGGGCCGCTGCAAACCAGCGCCGAAGAGGAGCCAGATCATGTCGAACGACAAGCAGAAGGACGCCAACCTGGACAAGCCCAAGAAGGTCGACGGAGCCGATTCGGCCGAGCTCGACAGTGAGAGCCTCGATGGCGTCTCGGGCGGCATGCGTCCGGCCTTTCCCGACTTTGGCGCGGCCAAGCTTCCCACCGGCGAAACAGACGTTTGTATTAGCCAGCAGTAGGTCCCGCGACGGCGCTGCACGAGTGGGTCGTTGCCCCTGACAGGTCGGATCGCGATCGCGCCCGGATTGCGGGATCGATTCACCTGGTCGACTGCCATCGCAACCACCGAGGGCCGTATACGGGCGCCGGCGCGCTCGTGCGCGAGCTGGTCCCCCAGGCCTATCGGCGAGAGCCACTGCTCGTTCTTCGTCATGCATTGACCCTGCTGTCGATTGCTCCGGAGATCGAGCACGTCATTCCCGTTTCCGATCCGCTTCGGCGGTCGTTCGAATTCTCGCGAGAGGGCAACTCCCGGTTCTGGACGCGTCGTCTTGCAGACGGGCTCGTGGACTTCTTGATCGCGCATTTCAAGGGCGCGGTCGGCGCCGCCCTGTGCTTCGAGAACGTCCACGCGGCCGATGCCCTCGATCAGGAGCTCATCGCGGTCTTGCTTCGCCGGGCTCATCCCGACCATCTGCTGGTATCCGTGGGCACGCGGTCAGATGCGGTGAGTGAGCCGCTACGGTCCGCGCTCGCGACGCACGCGCAAGTCGTGCGACCGGCGAGGCTCGCCCCGGTCGCGGCAGACCTCGTGGGCAACCCACCGCCGTCGACACCGCGCGTGCGGGCCGAAGCGTACATCGCCTCCGACTGCACGTCCGACGATCTTGCTGCACGGCGTGCGTACGAGAATCTCGATTCGGAAACGCGGCGCGCGCTGCACCGGGCTCACGTGGCGGCGCTCGCGCAGCGCAAGGAGCTCTCGCTCACGCTGGGGGCGATCCCTTTTCATTGGGAGCGCGCCGCGCCGCAGGTGGCGCCCTTCCTGGCAGCCGCGGCCTATTGCATGCGCATGGCCTACTACGAGGCGTGCCTCGATCTGGCCCGTCGCGGCGCCGCCCTGGTCGATGATCGCTCGCCCGAGTACGCGGAGCTCGGCCGAAACATCGTCTTCTCACTTCTGTTGCTCCATCGTCTGGACGATGTCGAAAGCTTTTGCCAGAAGGTCGAGACGCTGGCTCTGGGGCCGCTTCTTCGCTCGCACTGCGCCTATGCAATGGCCATTCTCAACGCTCGCATCTACGACGGTGAGAAGCGCGACTACGACGCGGCCAGGGCGTGGGTCGGCAAAGCCAGCGCCCTGGCCGAGCTTGGCCCGGACACGGATGCGAAGGTCGTCAATCTGGTCTTCTTGCGCAACACGTTGGCGCTCGTCGAAATGCGTACCGGTCACCACGACGAGGCGCCGCGACTGCTATCCGACGGCCTGACGCGCTTGCATATTGATGCGCCGTCCAGGTACCCGATGGAGAGCATCGTTCTCTTGCACAATCGGGCGCGGCTTCACGTCGCTCTCGGGCAACCCGACCTTGCTCTCGAAGACTACGCGACGCTGCTGCGCCACGAGCCCAGCAACAGCGAGGCCCATTTCGACCGCGGCATTCTTTACCAGCGCCTGGGACGCCATCGAGACGCGCTCGCCGACTATGATCTCGCGATCCTCTGGAGCCCTCCCTACGACGAGGTCTCTTTCAATCGCGCTCAGATGCTCGCTCTTCTGGATCGCAAGGACGAGGCGCTCGGCGAATATGGGTACGTGCTTTCGCTCGAACCCGAGCACCTGGGCGCCCTCGTGCACCGGGCCGCTTTGCTCTGCGAGCGAGGCGAGCTCGGCGCGGCAAGAGGCGACATCGAGCGCGCGCTTCGTCGAAGTCCACGCCATGCCAAAGCTCTTTCGATGCTCGGCCTCATCGAGATGGCCGGGCGCCAGTGGGCCCAGGCACGACAAGCATTCGATGGGGCGATCGAGAGTGATCCCTCGGAGGCAACGGCGTGGATCAACCGCGCCACGCTTTTTGCCCGGCGAGGAGAGCCCGCAGCCGCGCTGCGCGATCTCGATCGGGCGCTCGCGCTGGGACCCAACGCAACGGCGCTCCACAATCGCGATTGCATCCGGAAGTCGCTCGCAGGAGGGTAAGAGCATGCCGATGAAGCGCGTCTACGAAACACTCTTTCACAGGTACGATAAGAACCCCATCTTGACGGCGGCCGACTGGCCGTATCCAGTCCATAGCGTTTTCAACCCGGGCGCGTGCCGCCTGCGCGACGGCACGACCCTGCTTCTGTGTCGCGTCGAAGATCGGCGCGGCTTGTCGCACCTTTGTGCGGCTCGCTCGGCGAACGGGATCGACGGCTGGGTTGTCGACGCTGAGCCGACGCTCAGTCCCGATCCAGAGCACTATCCCGAAGAGCTGTGGGGCATCGAGGATCCTCGCATCACCTTCGTGGACGAGCTGGGCAAGTACGCCATCGCCTACACGGCGTTCAGCAAGGGTGGGCCCGGCGTGGCCCTCGCGCTCACCGACGACTTCAAAAGCTTCGAGCGGTACGGACTCGTCATGCAACCCGACGACAAGGATGCTGCACTCCTGCCCCGGCGCATCGACGGAAACTTCGCGCTCCTTCACCGCCCGATGACCGAAAAGGGCGCGCACGTCTGGCTCTCTCTCGCCCGATCTGCGCAACTGGGGCAGCCACAAGCTGGTCTTGCAGGCTCGAAGGGGAGGCTGGTGGGATGCCAACAAGGTGGGCCTTTCTCCTCCGCTCATCGAGACCCCCCGGGGCTGGTTGCTGCTTTATCACGGCGTCCGGCAGACGGCGTCGGGCAGCCTCTACCGACTCGGTGTCGCGCTGCTCGCGCTCGACAAGCCCGAACATTGCCTCTTGCGCGGCGACTCGTGGATCTTCGGTCCCGAGATGCCCTACGAGCGCGAGGGCGATGTTGGCAACGTCACGTTTCCCTGCGGGTACACCGTAGGCACCGACGGCGATACGATCAACCTCTACTACGGTGCCGCCGACACCAGCGTCGCGCTCGCGACGGGAAGCATTCGCCAGCTCCTCGCCTGGCTCGACGAGCATGGGCACGAGTAGCCGTCCCGCCACGTCGGCAGTGAGGAGAGCTATTAAGTTCAGTAGGAAAGGCGGAAGGTGGTCATGCTCCGCAGGCATCCGGTTGGTACCATCTCGAGACCGAAGAGGTGATCCCATGCGTTGGCTCGAGCTTTCCCTGCTACTTACAATCGCGGCGTGCGGATCCTCGCAGGACGATGGAGGCGGCGATCCCGCCGCACCCGACACCGGAGGAGGAGCTGGCTCGAGTGCCCAGCAAGCAGGCGTCGGCGGCTCCGCGGGCGCGGGCGTCACGACGGGCGCAGGGGGGACCAGCAACTCGGGCAACACGGGCGGTGCGGTGAACGCAGGCGGCGGCTCGAGCACGGGCGGCGCAGCGAATGCCGGCGGTTCGAGCACCGGAGGTGCGCGCAACACCGGAGGCAACGGCGGTGCGGCTGGATCCGCGACCCCCGACGCCGGCGCCAACAAGGACGCCGGTGTTCGTCTTCCCCCTGATCCGTGCGTCGAGGCCAAAACGTGCCCCATTGGTGTTTGGACCAACGTCACACCTGCGGGCATGGACCCGAAAGACATCTCACCGGCGACCAACGCATTCGGCCCCGGGGCGATCGTCGCCGATCCGGGCCACCCGAGCGATCTGTACGTCGGCGGCAGCGATTCGGGGCTCTGGAAGTCCACCGACTACGGCTTTACGTGGAATGCAGTCAGCAAGATGATTCCTTACGCTCCGCGCGGGGTCACGATTGCGGTGGCCGGAACGACGCCGGCCACCATCTGGGGCGCCGGCTACAACAACATTTTCAAATCGACCAACGGCGGTGTTTCGTTCACCGAGACCAAGTTGAACGTGTCGCTCTACTCGTTCCAGGTCGATCCCAACGATCCGACCCATCTCATCAGCGGTCTGCACGAGGCCGACGGCGTGTACGAATCGAAGGACGGAGGAACCACCTGGAACAACGTCGGCGGCGCGGGCTTTCCAGCAGGCGGCGTGTCCTGGTACCCCTACTTCATCAAGACGAGCCAGGCGGCGACGTCGCGCACGACGTGGTTTGCCATCGCGCAAAACGGCGCGAGCGCCATCATGACCAGCGACTCGGGCGCACACTGGGCGATTCCCAACGGCCTCAGCGGGCTCAACCATCCTCACGGCAATTCGCAGATCTTTCAGAGTGGCAATTCGCTGTTCGTGGCCGGTGTCGGCGGGCCCGGTCAGGGCGTCTACCGCAGCATGGACCTCGGGGCGAGCTGGGCGCGTGTCGACAACGGTCAGAAGCCCGAGGCGCTCGTCTGGGGATCGGCCAAGAGCGTCTATGCGATGTACGCCTGGGCGTGCTCGGACTGCAACCTGGGCACGAACTTCGAGGTTGCGCCCCTGCCTGGCACGACATGGACGGCCACCACCGTTCCGGCCGCGCTCAACCTCGGACCGAACAGCGTGGCGGTGACGTTCGACGGCACCCACACCATTTTCACCGCCGTCATGTGGTCGCTCGGCCTCTGGCGGTACGTCGAGCCTTAGTCCGCACGTCGGTTCGGCGCGACGCGGGGGATAGCGCTCGAAAGCACGTGCCGTGCCACTTGTGGGGTCGTGTGGCAGACTGCGAAACCGATGGTCTGCGGCGGCGTAGTACCAGGCAAGCCCCATGAAGCTTCTCACCACCGTTGGTTTGTCCCTTCTGCTTGCTCTGGTCGTGCTTCTGGCGTGGGGGTGTACCCACTCCGCCAAGGGAGCCGGCGCTGCCCCTGAATCCGGTCCCGTGATGGGCGGCTCGCTGGACAAGGCGCCTTCTTCCGGCGAAAAGAAGACGATATCCAATCGTTCGTATTCGAAGCCCACCGAGGCCGAGCTCCACAAGCGCCTCACCCCTCTCGAGTACGAGGTCACGCAGCACGAAGAAACGGAGCCACCGTTTCGCAACCGCTACTGGGACAATCACCAGGCGGGGCTCTTCGTGGACGTTGCGAGCGGCGAGCCGCTCTTCAGCTCCCTCGACAAGTTCGACTCGGGCACCGGCTGGCCCAGCTTCACGCGCCCCGTCGAGCCCGAACGCGTGTCGACGCGCAAGGACGGGAGCCTCGGCCAGCCGCGCATCGAAGTGCGCTCGCACGGCGCCGACTCGCACCTCGGTCACGTTTTCGATGACGGACCCCCGCCGACCGGCGTTCGGTACTGCATCAACTCCGCCTCGCTCCGCTTCATTGCGGTCGATCGTCTCGAGGCCGAAGGCTACGGCGCTTACAAGGCGCTGTTCACGCCGGGCAAAGCCTCGACGGCGCCTGCCCCTCCGCAAAGCGCCACAGCCAACTCGTGCGTCGCTCCCGCGCCTGGCCAGCAGCCAGGCTGCAAGGCGACGCTCGACACCGCCATCCTCGCCGGGGGCTGCTTTTGGGGCATGGAAGACATCCTGCGCAAGATCCCGGGCGTCATCCAGACCGAGGTCGGCTACAGCGGCGGCACGACGCCCGCTCCCACTTACGACGACGTCCACACCGGGCGAACGGGTCACGCCGAAGCGGTGCGCATCGTTTTCGACCCCAAGAAAATTTCCTACGAAGATCTGCTCGAGAAGTGGTTCTTCAAGATGCACGATCCCACCACCAAAAACCGTCAGGGCAACGACGTCGGCACCCAGTACCGCTCCGCCATCTTCGTCACCTCACCCGAGCAACGCAAAGTTGCCGAAGACGTGAAAAAGCGCGTCGATGCGAGTGGCCGCTGGCACACTCCCATTCAAACCGAAATCACCGACGCCGGCCCCTTCACGCTCGCCGAGGACTACCACCAGAAGTACCTCGAGAAGAATCCGGGCGGGTACACCTGCCACTACATGCGCGACTGAGCGCTCCGATGCAACGATCGGGCAGCGAGGCGTCGTGCTCTACTTCACGACCACACGATAGAAGCCGCCGGTGCTGTTGCTCGAGTAAAGAAGGTGGTGATCGCGATCGTAGCCGAGCCAACCCGCTCCGGTGACGACGGCGGGGTTGTTCATCTGCACCCAGGTCTTGGGGTTGCTCGCCGACGTGGACCAGAACCAGTCCTTGCTCGGCGGCGCGTAGGCGAACAATCCCATCGACACGTACAGGGTCGTGCCGTCGTCGACGATCGAGCAACCGCCGTTCGGTCCACCCATCTGCGGAGCGTTGGGCACGATTTGCCAGGCGGTGCCGTTCGTGGAGTGAACCATGCCGCGGCCGCCGCCGGTGTAGAATGTGCCGTCGGTCGCGGTGTAGATGCACCCGCTCGAATTGTAATTGCCGGTGGCGAACCCGTTGTAAACGAGATCCCATTTCACCCCGGCATTGGTGGTCTGAAAGATCTGCCCGCCGCCCGTCGAAAAAAACCAGGTCTTGTCATTGACCATGGTCTGCCCGTCGCCCTCGCTCCAGTCTTGCGCGCTGTTGGTGAGCGTGAAGGTCGCTCCCCCGTTCTTCGTCTCCGCGAGACAAGGCCAGTTTCCGCCGCCCATCGGCGACTTCGTGCACGGATTGTGAAAGGTCGCGGTCAAGTGCTGGCTGTTGGTGGGATCCATGGACAGCTTTTCGATGCCCTGCGCGGGAAAGGTGGCCAAGAGATCAGCGGGGAACATCTGCTGCCAGTCCTTTCCGCCATTCGTCGTCTTGTAAAATCCACTGCCCGCATAGCCGGTCACCGTGTAGACGGTCTGTGAGTTGGTGGGATCGATGACGATCGACCAGTTGCGCCCCGCATCGACCTCCTTGGCACTGGTGCCCGTGTCGATATGCACCCAGGCGCCCCCGCAGTTGGTCGTCTTCCAGATGCCGAGCGACGACGTTCCGAGGTAGACCGTGCCCGAGCTATTGGGGTCGAGAACGAACGAGTTGGTACCGTAGGTTCCCTTTTGACCTGCCGTGCACGCTCCGCCGGGCACGCACCAGCTCTGCGCGTCGAGTTGCGCTGGCGTCACGTTCTCCCACGTTCCAACGGCTGGCAACGCGTCGCACGCACCGACATGGTGCTCGGCTCCGCCATCCTGCGCGGTGCTTCCAGCCGCGCCTGCGCCTCCGACGCTTGCCCCAGCAGCTCCGCCCGATCCTTTGCCCGCCGTTCCTCCTGCTCCTCCGGAGCCAGCTTGGATGGCCCCACCGGAGGCTCCTCCTGCTCCGGCTGTGCCCGATCCGTGGCCGGCGGTGCCTGCCGATCCCATCATGGTGTCGGCCGCGCCTGCTGCGTCGTCCACGATTGGGCTGCCGCCGTCGGTCGAGCTCCCGCAACCGATGGACAGCGTGCAGAGAGAGATCACCCAGGTTGCCGGACCGATTGAGCTCATGACTCGATGGTAGCGCGCGGCCTGGGTGCTCAAGGTATACTTATTACTGTTTATTGGTAGATTGGTTATTCCAATGGCGCGCAGGGCACGATCGATCTTGCCCGCGGCCGCCGCGGCACCGGCCACGCTGGCCCAGATCTTGGGCTACAGGTTTCACGCCCTCGGGATTGGGGTGACGCTGCGCGCTGGCAAGGACTGGCACGCCATCAGCACGGGCGAGAGTGTCGTCTCCTTCGAATTCGAGCACGGCAAGGACATGGAGCGTCTCGCCTACAGCCGGCGCCTGATGGCTCGAGCGGAGACGAAAGGCAAGAGCATGGTCGGTGAGCACGCCGGATTTTACGACCTCGTCGTGCCCATCCGCAAAACGCACGACCACGTGCTCATCACGGGCCCATTCGCACGAGCGCGCCCGACGAGCGCCGATGTCATCGTGCGATGGCGCTGGATCACCGGGCGACAAGGCCACCCGTCAGCTGCCGAATTCCGCCGCTACCTGTCGATGACGCTCGCCACGCTCACCCTAGAAGGCTCGCTGCCGAACCGCTACCAGCGTTTCGTCGAGTGCTACGCCGAGCTGCTTTCGGGGCAGGGTGGGGCCGAGCTGTTCGCCGAAGCATCGGCGCACGCCATCGAGATCGATCGAGCGCGCGCCGTGGAGGGCGTGTGGAACGCTGCCCGTGAAATGGTCGATGAGACTCGAGCGAGCAGGTGGCGCAGCCCGCAGATGAAGAACGATCTGACGCGGATGGGCCTCTCGGGTCTTCCCGAGCATGTGATGGTGGCGCTCGTGGCCGGCCGCGACGACGGGACTGATCCGGTCGAAAGATTGCTGCGACAGGATGCGTTCCAGCGCGCATGTGTCGCCCTGGCGCGAACCGAGCGCGCGATCGCGGGGCGGGTGGGCGACCATGGAGTGACGCTTCTCGTGGGCGGCCAGCGCTCGAGCGCCGCCACACGGCGCGCCTTCGAGCGCGCCTGTGATCGGATCACCGCGCGGGCGCTCGAGGACTTCGGGCTATCGATTCACGTGGGCACGAGCGCGCCCGGCACTCACGTGCCCCTGGGGCAGCGCTATGGGCAGGCACTGGCCGCAGCCGAGCGCGCCTTTTCGCGCGGATCGCGCATGGTCATCGGCGAGCCTTCGACGGTGCGCTCGCTCTCGCTCGTGCGGCAATTGCGATCCCAGCTTGCCATGGCCACCGAGCGACAGCCGCGCACGCTTCTCGCCACGTTCGAGCGCTACATCGAGGCCGTCAACCTGCAGGCGGGCTACCGAATGGATCTCGTTCAGGCACACCTTGAAGCGGGTCTCGACCAGGCGGCGCGCGCGGTTCTCACCACCGGTGCGCTGGGAGCGAAGGATTACCTGACGATGTGCGACGATCTGGAGCGCGTGGCGCGCGAAGCTGCCACCGTGAAAGATCTGGTCGCCGCCTACCGGCTCGCCATCTCCGATCTCGTGGAGCTTGCCGAGCGCCCGGTGCATGCCGCCCAAGATCGCAGCCTTCGTCGGGCCATGACCTTCGTACAGCAGCACTTTGCCGAGCCGCTCGCCGTGGCACAGGTTGCCCGCATCGCGGGATTCGCACCGGCCTACTTCGGGCAGCTCTTCAAGCGGCGCGAGCGGACGACATTCCAGGTCTACGTGCGAGCGCTCAGGATCGAGCACGCCAAACAGCTTCTCACGGGCACCCAGCTCACCACCGAGCGCATTGGCCAGCTCTCCGGGTTCGCGGAGCGCCACTATTTTTATCGCGCGTTCAAGCTGGTGACGGGGGCGACGCCCCACGAATACCGGACCTCATCGGCCGATCAGGGCGCGACGGAGTGACGGGTGCGGCAACAATTCGTCAGGGAATCGGGTAGCCCTGCCAGAGCCAGGCCAATGTGTCGGCAAGCGTTTGCCGGAGCACTCCCGAATCGATGTGTCCCGCCCCTTCGGCGTAGACGAACCGATAGTGGTAACCCTTGGACGCGAGCACCGCGGCCATCGCGCGGTTGGCTGGTTGCCAGTCGCGGTGCATGTCGGTCGGCGTATTCCAGTTGAGATCGTTCTGACTGACGGCCAGCGCAACCCGCAGCGGCTTGCCCGGGCTATTGGCAATGAGGCTATCGTGATACTCCCAGGCGCCTTGGGGGTAGGCTGCGTTGGGTTGAAGGTCACAGAAAGAGCCAGAATAGGTGAGAATGCGGTGGTAGAGGTCAGGACGAAACCACCCCATGGTGAGGGCTGCCGCACCCCCCGAGCTGCCTCCCATGGCCGCCCGGCCCTCGGGATCGGTGGTCAGCGTGAGGCGGTAGTCGGTCTTGATCTTGGGGAGTAGCTCGGTCTCGACGAACCTCACATAGGCATCGGATACGGCGTCGTATTCGAAGCTGCGCTCCCCCGTGGGAGTTCCCTCGTTGGGCCCCGGCTCGACGAAGATCGCGATCATGATCGGCAGTCGATGGTCGTTGATCATGTTGTCCAGCACTGGAACCATCGCTCCGCGATAGAAGGAGATTCCGTCTTGTACGACGATGAAGGCCGCAGTCGTACCGGCCACATACTGTTTGGGAACGTAGACCGACACATTGCGACTGAACGGCATCTTGGTCGCGAAGTCGGTGGGATAGATCGCGCTCCCTTGCGAGCTCATGGTGAAGCTGCTGACGGTACCCTGGGGAACGCCCTGTTTGACGGTCAGCTCGGGGGCATTGTGAAAGGGAGGGGCGATGGTGAAATTGCCGTCACCCTTCGTGCCGGGATCGGGCACGCCGTTGCCTGCCTCGGCATCGGTTCCGCTCTCGCGAGCTCCTGCATCGCGTACGGCAGTCCCGCCGTCGGGCTGCTCGGCCGCCCCCGCCCCGCCCGCTGGCGATCCCAAGCTTCCTGCTGCGTTGCCCGCTGCGCCCGCCCCGCCGTTCTGCATCATCCCCGCGACTGCGCCGGACTCGATTCCATCGCCGCCGCCCTTCGACTCGTCGACGGAAGGCGACTCGGAGCTGCTGCACGCGATCGCCCCGACGCCGACGATCGCTCCGCAGCACATCCACCGACTGGATAGGCGTGAACGACGACGGAACCATGGCGCGCGGATCGTCATCAACGCTATATACTCCGTCGCAGCGACCCCCGGCGTTGCGTTTGGTAATCTTCTGTGTTGCAAAAAGGGTGCGCCGGCAACCTCCCCGCGGATGGCGGCCCAGCCTACTTCGCGACGACGCTCGTGACCCTCACGTGAACGATCTGGGAATGCCAGGGCTGAGCCGCGTGAGTCACCACGTTCAAGTCCGCGGTGGGATGCCCACCGAACGAGGTGGGAAGCTGCAGATCTGGCTCATTGGGCACATTGCGAGGAGCCGAGCAAGTCGAACCGAAAGGACCGGGGCCACAGTTGTCGATGTCTTGACAGTTCGAGTCCTGGGTCAGGTATTCGACGAAGCCGCCACCGGGCACATCGATGGTCTTGGTAAATCCGATGACGAAGGTCTGCTGCTCTTCCCAGCCCTGGTTGTCGGGGAACGAGTTCAAATAATAGCGACCGACCTCGGTCGCCTTGTCGGTGGCCAGAATGCGCATCCGCACCACGTTGTAGTGCGACGGCTTCGCCATGCCCCCTACGTAAAAGGTATCGATTCCCTTGGGGTCGTTGGGGTCGGCAGGTTTGGTCTCTCCTGCGTCTCTCTTGCCACCCACGTACACCTTGGCTTCGGAGATGCCGTTCACGACGATCGTGGCAGCGTACGTCTTGCCCTGCTCTCCGCCGAGGCTGAACATCTCCTTGAAGGCGAACCCACGATCCTCGAAGTTGGGCGCGTCGAGATTCGGGCAGCCGTCCACCGGATCGGTTTGCGGATGGCTCGACGGGATGGTGTTGCAGAGCGGACCGGAAGGATCGTGGCAGGGCGTCAGGAAGAACGAGTCCTTCCACGCAAGGCCAAACTCATTTTTGACGCCGACGACGCAATCGATCAAGCTGCATGGGCCGGCGCCGCGTGTGTCGATGGCGCCGTCAGCGCCTCCCGCGTCAGCGCCTCCCGCGTCAGCGCCTCCCGCGCTGCCGACCGAGCCCGCCAGACCCGGTGCGCCGCTGGTTGCTCCGGTGCCGCCGCCAAAGGGGCCGGCCCCCGAGATCCCCGAGCCAACCTGGCGGGTGCCCTCGTCTCCGCCTGTGCCGGCAACGGCGGTTTCGATCGCGCCGCCCGACGAGCACCCTGGACCGACTGCGATGGCCGCAAAGACGACGACGCACGGCCCCAGCTTCGTCACGCGCCTGCGGTGGGCATCGTACATACGCCCTCGAAGGTCGCGCCGAGGCCTCGACCCACAAAGAAATCGACGTCGGTCGCTCACATCCCCGCGAGATTCAGTCCGAGGGTCACGAGTCCCGAGACGAGCATGAGGATCGCCAGGCGTGAGGCCCTGCTGGTGCTTGGCTCACCAGCGTCGCGCACGACCTTCGTCGCCGCGCGCCAGTAGAGGTACGTGCCCCATACGACCAACGTGAGCTCGACCGCGGCCGCCGCGGCCGGCACCCGCCACAAGCCGAGCCCGAGTCGCGGAAGGTTCCCGGCGTTGCCGGGGAGGATCGGCATGTCCGCGCGATGCACGAGCAAGTCGAGCACCCAGTGCGAGAACACCACGGCCGCGAGCACCGCGCCATTGCGCCGTCCCCACCGCCATCCCGCCACGAGCCCATAGGCCGCCGCGATGATCAACGCGCCGAGAAGCGAATGCGTGTAGTCGGCATGGATGATCCCGTCGCCGTACCCCATGGGCGGTCCACCGCCTTCGACGGGAACGATGCGTTCGATGCCCAGCGCGAACAGCGGAACGAAGACCACGTCCATCCACTGGCAGGCGAGCATCAGCGACCACAGAGGGACCCTTGGCTCGCGTGACTTCACCAGGGCGGCGAACCCGAAGTGCCCGGCGATCACGAGCGCACCTTGTCGCCGCGGGGCTTTGGCCAGGGAAGTCGAGCGTCGAGCACTCCGAGGACGACCACGTAGACAATCAGTCCGATCACGAATGACATTGCGAGCCTCACCGCCTGCATCGCACCAGGCGCTGTCTCACCCGTACCTTACCGCCGGCCGGCGATCAACGCGACGTGAGCATCAGCGATGCCGTGGCCATCAAGGCCATGACTAGAGCGCCGAGGATCACGCGGAGGGCACGCATTCGAACCGCATGAAGCTCGACCTGGCTGGTGATTTTCTCACTGCCGGCCCCGAGATCGCGAAGACCGCGAAGAGCCAGGGGAGGACACGTCCGATAGAGGCCCATGAGGATGCCGTTCGCACCCAGGTAGAACGGGATGAACAGGGCGCTCATGGCGAGACGCGAGACGTGAAGCTCGAGAGCGAGCGCCCCGAGGACGATGCCGGAGCCGAAAACGATGCCCCCCCAGCGAAGGCGCGCGCTGATGGGCATGCCCCCGAGGTTGTCTTGCCGTACGGGCCTCGCGTCCATCTCCTTAAGTGGTAGCATCGCGCGCTCGCTTGCGCGACCTACCCCGATGAGCAAACGTTTCGCCGAGTGGCTGGATGTGCGTGACGACGAGGGGCACCTCGCTCTCGCCATGTTCTTGTGTCTCTTCGGAATTATTGCCGGCCACACCATCCTCGAGACGGCGCGGGACGCTCTCTTTCTGAGCGCTCTGCCGCCGCGCCAATTGACCGTCGTCTATGCCGCGGTGGCCCTCGCAACGTTGCTCGTGGCGGGCTCCAACACGCGGTTCGCCCAGGATTTTGGCCGGCGAAACGCGCTCGTCTTCACGCTGGTCATCGGCTCCTTCGTCACGACGCTGCTTCACTTCCAGGCCCTGACACGCCCCGTGCTGTTCCTGCTCTATGGGTGGAGCGCTCTGATTGGAGCCATGCTGACGGTGCAGTTTTGGATGTATGCTGCGCAGCTTTTCACCGTGGCGCAGGGAAAGCGTCTGTTCGCTCCCATCGCGAGCGGCGCGGTCTTGGGGGGCGTCTTTGGAGCCTCGGCCGCCGCGCTCGTCATTCCTCACATCGGTCTGCGCGCACTTCTGCTGGCCACGGCTGCGCTGTTTCTTGCGACGGCGGTCCTCTTGACGAACATGCCGATGGACGAGCGGACAGCCGGCGCCGAGGAGAGCGCGGGTCCGCGCGAGCAGCTCCCGATCGGCTTTTGGGCCCTCGTCCGCACCGTGCCCTACCTGCGCGAGCTGGTGGTCTTCACGATGCTCGGCACGGCCACGTTGCTCGTCACCGACTACCTCTTCAAGTTCATCGTGGCCTCGCGTGTCCCCACCGCCGAGCTCGGAGGCTTTTTCGCGAAGACCTATGCGCTGCTCAACGTGGCGTCTCTGCTCGTTCAATTCTTTCTCACGCGCCGCATCTTGCGCAGGTTTGGTGTTGTCCCGGCTCTCGTCATTCTGCCGCTTCTGCTCGCCCTGGGAGGCGCGTCCATGGCGGTCTTCGGCGGCGCCCTCGTGCTCGTCCTTTTCACCAAAGGTGCAGACGGAGGTCTGCGCTACTCGCTTCAGCGCGTCGCGAACGAGCTCTTGTGGCTGCCTCTGTCGAGCGGCATTCGCGCGCGTGCCAAGGCGATCGTCGACACCGTTCTCGCCAAGATCACCCAGGCCGTCGTCGCGGGTGGTCTTTTGCTTCTCGTCCCGCTCGGCCTGAGCTCGCCCCGTATTCTCGCCCTCATCGCTCTCGTGCTTTCGATCCTCTGGCTGGGAACGACGGCGGTCTTGCGGCGATCGTACATCGATCTGTTCCGTAAGGCGCTCTCGCGGGGGGGCACGGATCTCGAGCTCGATACCATCCGGCTCGATCTCACGTCGCTGGAGGCAATCTTCGAAGCACTCTCGAGCCGCGAGCCTCCCCGTGCCATCGCGGCCATGGAATTGCTTCACAACCACCAGCGAACCAGGCTCATCCCGGCGCTGATTCTCTATCACGAGGCCGAAGACGTCCTCGTCCGTGCGCTCGCCCTCGTTGCCACGCCGGATCG
>JBBSDY010000001.1:0-29866 GCA_038240245.1 Polyangiales bacterium | reverse complement strand
TCGGCTCGTCGAGGAGCAGCAGGTTGGCGCCCGTCACGCGCTGGCCTGGATGCAATCCGATGCGTCCCTCGCGCTGGCCGCGCGCTCGTTGAGACGGCGTTCGCAAGCCGCTTCTTCGGCGCGGGCCCCCGCTCAAGGCCTGAGCTCGCTCATGAGCGCGCGGCGTACGATCCGGCCTTGGTCGTCGGGAAGAACCGAACGATACACGCGGCAGACCCACACCCTTCGCCACCTTGCGATGCCTGCACCGCGGCCCGATCGCGCTGCAATAAGGCATCGTAGCAAGCCCGAGGCGAACGGGCGTGATGGGGCTCGTCACGCCCGCGACGCTCCAAACCTCGGCGAACTCGCGCTGGCCTTTCCACGCCCCCCCGACGCCAGCTCGACCCCACGACCGTTGGCGTTCATGCCGCGACCATCAAATCGAAAGAACGGAAGATGGGAAGAGTCAGCGGGATCGCGCCGGGAGCCGTCATTTGATTAGGCTAACAATGTCTAACGTATTGTTTTTTATGCAAGACAAGACGGTCTGCTACCGCGCTCCCACCACTCATCGCCAACCTCGATCCATCACCTGCCGGTCAGGGAAAATCCCGCGTGCGCGCTCGCCCCGACCCTCGACCTCGACCTCGACCCCGACCCCGACCCCGACCTCGACCTCGACCCCGACCCCGACCCCGACCCCGACCCCGACCTCGACCTCGCACTCGCCCCCGCTCTTTGCCTCTTTCACTCTCCCTCGCAGTCGCGGTCGCTTTCGCCGTTCTCCCTCCCTCACCTCCCCCACAACGACTCCCACACGCTCTCGTGTTGGGCCCGATTGCCGTTCGCACGGCACGTGGAACAACTGGGCACGCGTGGCGCGCGAGACAGTCGGGTGAAATGGAGCGCGAGCCCGAGCGCCAGCGAGGGCCAGAATGGCGCCGGTCCGGCGGCCGACGAGCGAGGTTCCAAGAGCGCGACGCACGGTAAGAGTTGAGATCTCGTGCATGCACACGGTCAGGTTGTTGGCGTCGAGGACGGCCATCGTCGAGCGCAGGCTCGAGATCGAACCCCCGGACCATGGCGGCCACCCGGAGACGCTGGAACGACAGCAGAAGCCACCGCGACCGCGATGGAGAGAGAAGCGAACCCGCGACCGTCACTGCGACTGCGAGACCAGAGCGAGCGACCCGCGACAAGAGCAAGAGCGAAAACGCGAGCAACCCCGCGCAACCCCGATGCTCGCTTTCGACGCAACCTACCGCATCACGACCACGCGCTCACGGGCCCCACCAAAGCATCGCATGCTCCGCGCGCTTTCCCCCCACCGACACGCGAACCACGATCGTCTCCCCCTCGACCGCGATCGCATACTCTGCCGCAGGGTCCGCGGGATAGTACGCGGCCTTGGTGAAGCCGTTCGCATCGAGCCAAAAAAGGTGCACGCCTTTGTCGCTCGGCCCGTGAACAAGCAACATTCGCGTGCCGCCGAGCCACTGGAAATCGAGGTGCCGAAACGCCAGCTCCGCGAATCGCTCCGCCGACGGAAAGTGCGCACCGAGATCTTTCATCTCCGGCAGGTGCGCGCGCAAATGCTTGTGCAACGTGTCGTATCGAACCTTGGTGAGACGCGGAAGGCGGCGCGGCTCGGCCACGATGGGCGCGAGCGCATCGGGACGAAACGTTGGCTCCTCGACATGCGCACGGTAGCGATCGGCGAGCGTGTGACGATCGATTTCGGCATCCGAAAGCGACTTGAGCCACCAGTGGAAGATCGCCAGATCGGCCTCACCGGCTGCGGACGTGAGCCGCACGAGCGACTCCCAAAGCGGCCTGCGCACGTGCCAGACACCCTGGTGATGGGCGATGGCACAGCGACCCACGTAGATGGCCCCGTGCAAGACGACGTGCGCAAGCAGCGGCGCGCCGTCGGGACCCTCGGTGGCAGCCCAGCCGTCGCGCAACGCCCGCGTCAGAGCGGCCGAAAGACGGTGAACGGATGCATCGGATCCATCGAGGCCCAGATCGCTGCGCCCGAAAGCATGAGGGGCGAGCTTCACGAATACATCGGCGATGTCGTCGAGCGAACGAAGAATGTTGGGATTGCCGGCGGGATTGGCGTCAGCCGCGCGCGCGCGCGACAAATCTTCGCGGACGTCGCCCGGGTAAAGGGGCCAGAAGAAACGCTCGAACAGGCGCTCCGTGGTCAGATGGTCCGTTCCTACCATGTCATGGATCGTGAGATTGCTAGCAGGAACGCCGTGGCATCGGCTAGGGTTCACTCGAAAATGTTCACCAAGGACGTCCGTTTCGAAGGGTGGACCACCGAGGACTGGTCCCGCTTGCTCGGCCTGTGGAAGAGCACGCCCCGGACAGCGATCGAGCCAACGGGCGGAGGCCTCTTGATCGTCCACTCGGGCGGTCGGGTCAGAAAGATGCTCCACACCAGGCGCGGACACATCGACAAGGACGGTCTGTCCTGGCCGTCGCCACTCCCGCCTCTCGCGGCTCGGCACGGCGCGAGCTGGATCGTCGCCGCTCCCACGGGCGGGCTCGAAAAGCTAGCCGAACGTTTCGGAACGCGGTGCCAGCGTGAGGACGATCTCGCCACACAGGGTCGTCTCTTGTTCGACATCGTTCGTGAGCTCTCGGCGGACGGGATCATCGAAATCTGGCCCTACCACATCGATCGATTTTCTCTGCCGGCGCGGCTACCCTTCGAGAAAACTTTCGCCGCTCTCTTTCCGCCCGGGCACCTCTTCGGCATGGCGGTCTTTCACGAGGGCGAGCTCTGGACGAGCCTTGCCATCAAGCGCGAAAAGGGCGGCATCAGTCGCATCGTGGGGCCCGAAGAGCTGCGGCGGCGCCTGTCGTTTCTGTCCGGCGACTTTCGACGCGACTACCGATACACCCTCGAGGCCATGGAAGCCGTGCTGGGTCCGGTGGCCATCGGGTGCTTCACCGAGCTGTCCATTTTGCGTGAGCTCCAGAGCGAGCGCTCGTGGGGTGCGTGGCTGCGCGCTTTTGCGGTGCGCGACGTGATCATCACTCCCGCCCGCGCCTCGCTCGCTGGCCCACTGGCCGCCGACGCAGCCGCATGGGCGTCCATTGCCGTCGATTCGCTCGGCCACCGCTGGGGCTCGTTGGGCCTCTTGTTGTCACTCTGGCGTAGGTGGCGCTAAAACCAAGGTATGGCGATCCTGGGTCGAACGGAGCGCCGACTGGCGTTCGCCATCGTGCTGACCGCGGTCATTCCGCTGATCGTCTCCATCTACTTCGCGCGCTCCCTGTTCGATCGCCTTTTGGCGCAGGCCATGACGCCCGAGCTCGGCGAGCATCTCGACCAGGCTCTCGGCGTCTACCAGGATCTCGCCAAGGCCATCAAAGACGGCATGCGTCACCAGGCCGACGCCATCGCTGCGCGCGAGCCCCTGCGCGCGGCGGCGCTCTTGCACCATCCACCGTCGATTCAGCAAGAGCTCGGCGCGGTCTTCCCGCAGTACGCCGATCTCGTCTCGCTCGCCATCGCCTTGCCCGACGGCACCGTGCTCGGCAAAACGGATCGCGGCCGTCCCGTCGACGATGCGACCGAGCGCGAGCTCGAGGTCACCAGGCCCCTCGCCGACGGCGACGATGCGCCCCAACTGGTCGCCGTATTCGCCACGCCGCGCGCGCGCCTCGACGAGGTGCACGGCATGGGCGACTTCGTTCGCACGTACCACCGCGTCGAGACGCTGCTCAAGATCCAGCGCATCGACCTCTATTACTTCGGCGCCGTGTTGGTGGTCACCATTGGCTTTGCCGTCACCATCGGGACACTTCTCGCGAGAACCGTCACCCGCCGAATCGGATTGCTGGCCGCAGCCACACAGACGGTCGCGGCGGGCGACCTCACCGTGCGGGTGCCCGAGCTGGGCAACGACGAGCTGACCGATCTTTCGCGCGGCTTCAACCGCATGCTCTCCGAGGTCGAAGTGAACCGCGCGCGCGTCGAATTCTTACAGCGCATGGGAACCTGGCAAGAGATGGCGCGCCGCCTCGCCCACGAGATCAAAAATCCTCTTACGCCCATTCTTTTGGCGGTCGAGGAGTGCCACCGCAAGTACGCCGGCAGCGATCCCAACTATCGCAAGCTTCTCGACACGACGCTGGAGATCGTCGAAGAGGAGGTGGGCACCTTGCGCCGTCTGGTCGGCGAGTTCAGCTCGTTCGCTCGCTTGCCGCGCGCCGAGCTCTCCGAGGGCGATCTCGGCGATTTCTTGCGTGAGCAAGCGAGCCACGCCCAGCTCGTCCAGGACGAGTCCGAGCCAAAAGGCTCCGAGACGCCTCCCTTTGGCTCGAGCAAGGTGCGCCTCGAGTGGAGCATTCCCGATGCTCCCATGCCCGCCAACATCGACCGGCAGATGCTCCGTCAGGTGCTCTCCAACGTGCTGCGCAATGCGACCCAGGCGGTCATCGCCCATCGCGGGCATGGCCACGTCGAGGTCAGCGTCGCGCCCGAGCGTGAAGCGTTCACGATCAACGTCGACGACGACGGCCCTGGCGTACCCGAGCCCCTGCGCGATTCGGTCTTCGACCCCTACGTGACGACCAAGGCCGAGGGTACGGGCCTCGGGCTATCGATCGTGAAGAAGATCGTCGTCGAGCACGGCGGCACGATCGATGCCGGGCCGAGCCCCCTCGGTGGAGCGCGCTTTCGCATCCGGATCCCGCGTCTGGCAAGCCCAGCCTCGCAAGCCGTTCGCGAAATGCGCACGACGCTGTCGCGTTCAGGGGTGCGCCCGGCCTGATAGGAGCTACGCTACGGGCCGGGCATGGCCGAGCGAGAATTCTATTCGGGTAAGATCCTCTACCCGACGATCGTCGCCCTGGTCGCGCTCAGCGTGCTCTTTGGGTTTGCCATTCTGCCGCGTCTTTTTTCCGCCAATACACTGGTCGGAAAACCAGCCCCCGACTTCGCGCTCGACGTCGTGGCCAGCGGGGCAGCCGGCGATCGCATCCATCTCGAAGACCTCCGCGGCAGCGCCGTCATTCTCGACTTCTGGGCAACATGGTGTGAGCCATGTCAGCGCATCGCCCCCATTCTCGATCGCATCTCGCGCAAGCACCAGGGCAAGGGTCTCGTCGTCGTGGGCGTGAATACCAGCGATGAGCCCGGCCTTGCCCCCGCGTTCGCCAAGAAGAAGGGTCTCTCGTACCCCATCGTCTTCGACGACGGCGAGCAGGTCGCCCAGCGATATGGCGTTACGAATCTTCCCACCTTGGTGGTCATCAACGCCAAGGGCAACATCGTAGCCATTCGAGTCGCCCCCGAAGACGAGGGCACCATCGAAGATCTCATCAGCCAGGCCATGTGAGGCTCGCACTCGTTAGCATGGCACGTGCCGCCTTCGACTTATCGGTGTTTCAGCCGGAGTGTCCGAGGGGGTCGACGGTTGGGTAGTGCGCACCGTCACGACCCTGCGTACCGCCTCGTTGAGCAATACCTTGAGATCGCGTGGCATGCAGGCCATCAGGTCCGGGTCCAAGCGGTATCGAAGCCAGCGCGCTGCAATATGCGCGAGTAGTCCTGTGCTGCTCAGGTGATCAAACCGTAACGCCGTGTCATCCAGCATCCGTGCATCTTCCCGGTCCTGTGTATCGGCTCGATGTCCATGCGGTGGACAACGGGTTAAGCGCCCACTTGGGGTCACTGCAAGCTGGCGGAAGGTCACCACGGCTTCCATCAGCAGAGCTACGCGGAGCTGATCGGAACCATCCGCGGCGAGGAGCTTTCGTGCCGCACGTCGCCGGACGCATTGCCGTTGGGGGCCAGCCGAACAAGATGATCTTGAATCGCGATGAAACCCGTCTCGCTGGGCGCCTCGCGGCCAGCTACGATATCGATCGCCTGCGGGTCGCGAGCAACCTTCATGCAGAGAGGGTCTTTGCGGAAGGCCGCGATCCCATCGACATCCTCGTCTTGGCGGGGCTCTCTTACCGAGTGATGAACGAGATAAGAGTCGGCGCCGAGTATGTCGGGCAGGACCTGGAAGAAGCGTTCGACAACGGTGCCGAGGGCGGGCCGCGGCACTATCTCGGTCCGAGTCTCGCCCTCAATCTCATGTCGGACAGCATTCAACTGGTCGCCGGCGCCGGAATGGCACTTCAGTCGCGGGGCTCCGCGCCATGGGGCGAATTGGGACGCTCATGACGTTTTGAGCGCAAAATTCGTGAGCCGTCGAAGACCTCGCCGGGAACTTGACTCCAGGTGAGCCTTTTTCGAACGATATCGGGCCTCGCCCTCATCCTGTCGTGTGGCCAAGCTTGCGGAACGTCCGACAGCGGTCCCTCGCCGTCTTCAGGAGGCACGGGAGGGGCCGGTGGATCCGGTGCGATGACCTCGACAGAGTCGCCCGACTCGAGCGGCGGCCAGGCAGTGGGCGGGGCGAGCGGTACCTCGGCCGGGACCGCCGGCGCCGCGCCCGCTCTCGACGCTGCCATCGAAGCTGGTGGTGAGGCCTCGCCCGCCCCAGTCGACGCAGGGGGCGATGCAGCGGTCGTCGTCGGCAACAAGCAAATCTTGATGGTGGGTCTGTCGAGCGGCAAGCCGAGCCCCGGTGATACGCTCATGATCAATCACCTCGAGACGCGCGGTTTCAAGGTCACATTGGTTGCCGACACGGTCGTCACAGCAGCGATGACGGCGGGCAAGGACGGCGTCCTCATTTCGAGCAGCGAAGAGTCGGGCAATCTCATGACCAAGTTGCGCGACGTTGCGGTCCCCATCGTATGCATGGAAGACGGCTCGCTTCCCGACATGAAGATGGTCAGCATGCGCAACCACACCAACGGCCAATCGACCCTAAAGATGGTCGGCACGCATCCACTCACCGATGGCCTGTCGGGGACGATCACCATTGCGAACAACCCTCCTGACCCGGCCGATTTGGGATGGGGCCTGGTTGGACCCAAGGCTATCGTCGCGGCGACGACCGTGGCCGACACCAGCCAGGCGGCGCTATTTGGTTACGAAACTGGCGACGACATGGTGGGCATGGTCGCGCCGGCGCGCCGCGTGGGCTTCTGCGCGCGAGAAGCGATCGCTTCGCATTTCTCGCCCGACGGCTTCAAGATCCTCGATTCGGCGATCGACTGGGCGCTCGGTCTGAAGTGAGTTACTCCTTCTTGCGGAAAATCCGCTGAACGAGCATCTGCCAGCCCACGATGGCGAGAACGAACAGAACGACCGCAAACCAGCGCTTGGCATCCATCACGCACCACCGTTCCCGACGATCGGGGCCTCGGCCTTCGCCGAATCGAACGCGTCGCCAGAACAGCCGATTGGGCAGAGAAGAATTGCACAGCCAATGACCACGAGCAGGCGAGACATCGCACGCTCAGTCTACCACGCTGGGACCGAAGCGGGTTCGGGACCACCTGCGGTGTTGCAGGATGGTTGTGATTTCAAGGCTGCAGGCACCAGTCGATGGCCCCACCCACGAGCCTGAGCCCGTCCGCATTGAGAAATGGCTGCGGGTTGGGGGGCGGCGCGTGCACGGCGACGAATACCTGCATTCGCTTGGCCTTCGCGACCCTTCCGACCATCATGGCCCCCGCGGGATAAGCGAAGGTCACGGCGCGCAGGGGGTTGCCCTTCACCGTGGCCACCGTCATGGCCGCGGAGCTCGGCATTCCCCAGAACATCTCGCCGACCTGCGAGTAGACGGTGACATCCCCGGCTGGCAGCCCCGCGGAGAGCAGGGGATCGCGTGACAGGAGAGAGATCTGCGTGACGTCGGGCTCGTAGCCATGCCCAGCGGCGGACGTCATCCCGAGATCGGCGAGCAGAAAATGCTCCATCACCATGAGCGGGACCGGAAGATCGGCGAAGTCGGCGGCACGAAAGTTGGTGCTCAAGACACTGTACGAGATAAGAACGAGGCCTTTTCCCTCGGCGCGGGCGGGCGAGACGGTCTCGCGAACATCCTCGACCTCGATGTTCTTCGTCCTGAGCAGGTCGTGAATCTGGAGATCGACGCCCACCATGGGCATCTCGCCGGCCACGTAGAGAACCTTGCCATCGCCCATGTGCGCATCGACAATGGGCTCGGGCGAGGGAGCATCGGAACCATCGGCAACGGCGGCCCCTGAGGCCTCGGTCGTGAGCACCGGCCCTGCGTCGTCGTTGCGATCTGGCTCGTGCTGATCAGAGGTTTCGCCGGGCGAATCGGCAGCGCTCGAAGCATCCTCCCGCTCGACTGGGGCGGAGATGGCAGCTGGGGTGGACGAGCATGCCACCGCGAGCAGCGGACCTGCCACGATGCCTGCCAAGCGCAACGGCGTCCTCAAGAGCGACGTCGTCGCAGGCGCCGGGTGAGCATCGTGCCGAGCATGAGCGATGACGCGAACGCCATTGCGCCGAGATTGCCACCATCGTTGCGAGCGGTGACGCACGAGCACCCGCTGGACGCATCGCCGGCGGAGGCGCCAGTGTCGCCCGCTGCACTGACGGACGCTGGTTCGCTACCACCAACGCCGGGAGCAGCACCGCCGTGGCCGCTGGCTACGTCGCTACCTGCGGTTCCGTCATTCCCCGCGGCCCCGCCTGCTCCCGCCGTGTTCGCAGCGCCCGCTGTGCCCGCGCTTGCGCCCTGCTCATCGCCGCGGTCGTTGGCGTCGGCGATGATGGAGCTTCCACCATCGGCTGGGATAGGCGGTCCTCCTTCGACGGCAATCGCGTACTTGCTGGCGAGGGCATTCTGAATCGTGACCCGCGTCGCGTCGTCGAGCGGCTTACTGTAGATGAGAAGCTCCGAGATGTCCCCTTGCCAAGATCGGTCCTGAAAGTTGCGATCGCGCGCGATGGTGTCGGCCGCGACGTTGGCCAGCGAGACGATGGACAGGAGCCCCAGCGTGAAGGGAAAGCGGGTGGTTCGACCTTCGACCAGCTTGCCGTTCAAATAGGTCTTGCCGTTGACCAGATTCGGCGACACCTCGCCGAGGTTGGAGTTGTAGATCGCGCAACCGTGCTCGGGGTGAAAGTAGGTCGGATCGGATGCGCCGCCGATCCAGAACTTGGCGGGGGTGCCATAGTTGGGGAGCGTCGGTAAACAGGACGCCGACTCTTTCGACAAGACCGCGAAGACGGTACGAATGCCGTTGATCTTCGTAAAATGAAATCCGGTGTAGCCGCCGCTGAACCGCAGGGTCGGTCGGCCATTGGCGGTGGCGAGCACGGGCAGGCCCGGGCCAAAGGCGTCGTGGATCGCGTTGTTTGCCTTTGCGCTGGCGTCGGTCCATTCGGTGACTTGGCCGTTGGTTACCTTCATCGGGCCATCGGCCTTGACCCAAAGCTCGAGACCGTCGACCGGGATGGCGGCCTCTTGCGCGAGCGCAGACCGTGGGAAGAGCAGCGCGGCGACGAGCGCGAGACGATACCGTTCCCACATAGACTGCCAGTTCCCGCCGATGTGGCAGGCGGCTCACGAATCGACGAGCCGCTTGGCTTCGACTACCGCACGCGGTAGCGGTCAGGCCTCGAGGCGGAACGCGGCGCCAAGTCCTGCGGCGAGCTCGTCGGCGGTGATGCGCCCATCGTGGTCGGCGTCGAGCAAGTCGAAGACGCCTTCTTTGCCGGCCCACTCCTCGCGTGTGATGAAGCCGTCGCCGTCGAGATCGAACACCGTGAAGAGCTGTTTTGCGGCGCTGGCCTGCGCACCGCTCAGCGCATCGAGGCGCTCGCCGAGCAGTTTCTCGAGCGCGACGAGGGCCTTGGAGAACCCGTCGATGCCCTCCTGCAGCTTGTCGCTGGCCATCTGATCCTCGGAGTGCATCTTGCGGAAGGTGGCCTCGTCCATCGCTATCGCGGGAACGTCTTTCGCCTTGGCCGCCTGGGGGTCGAGCTTTCGCACGAGGGGCGCATCCTTGTCGCGAAGCTCGGCGAGCAAGTTAGGAGCGATGGTGAGGAGATCGCATCCGGCCAGCTCGATGATCTCGCCGCTGTTGCGAAAGCTCGCGCCCATCACCTCGGTCGCGTGGCCGTGGCGCTTGAAGTACTCGTAGATGCGCGTCACCGAGATCACACCCGGATCTTCTTCGGGGGCGTAGCTCTCCTTGCCCGTCTTCTTCTTGTGCCAGTCGAGGATGCGGCCGACGAAAGGGGAGATGAGCGTGGCCTTGGCCTGCGCGCACGCGATGGCCTGGTGCAGCCCAAAGAGCAGCGTCAAGTTGCAGTGGATGCCCTCTTTTTCGAGGTGCTCGGCGGCCTGGATGCCTTCCCAGGTGGAAGCGATCTTCACGAGGACGCGCTTCTTGTCGACACCGGCGGTGTGGTACCAGCCGATCAGCTTTTTCGCCTTTTCGATCGTGCCAGCGGTGTCGAACGAGAGACGCGCGTCGACCTCGGTCGACACGCGGCCCGGGACGATCTGCAGAATGCGGCACCCAAACTCGACGGCCAACCGGTCGAGCGCGTTGGTGATCATCTGTTCGCGCCCGCCGCCTTCTTTCTTTGCCCAGCGCAGTGCCTTGTCGACGACGTCCGCATACTCGGGCATCTGGGCGGCCGCGGTGATCAGCGACGGGTTCGTCGTCGCGTCGCGGGGCTTGAATTTTTCGATGGAGTGGATGTCACCGGTGTCGGCAACGACGACCGTCATTTTCTGGAGCTGTTCGAGCAGGCTGGCCATCTGTGTTACCCCTTGGGGGGATGCTAGCATGAGCCCTCGTCCCGTCGTCATTCGCCGCGCCAAAAAGCGCGATCTTCCCGCACTCGGAAGCCTCGGCGCACACCTCGTACGCGCCCATCACGCCTTCGATCGCCAGCGCTTCATGGCGCCCGGGCCCGGGCTCGAGAAAGGCTATGCGTGGTTTCTCGGCACGCAGATCGGCGATCCCGATGTCGCCATCTTCGTTGCCGAGCAGGGCGGCAAGGTGGTTGGCTACGTGTACGCGGGCGTCGAAGAAAAATCATGGAAGGAGCTACGCGACGTTGCCGGATTCGTGCACGACGTCGTCGTCGACGAGTCGGCCCGACGCGAAGGCGTCGGATCGAAGCTGGTCGAGGAGGCAGCCGCATGGCTCACCGGACGTGGCGTCCCCCGGGTGATGCTGTGGACGGCCGAGAAAAACGGCGGTGCGCAACACGTCTTCAAGAGGCTGGGTTTCCGTCGCACGATGATCGAAATGACGCGCGAGTCGAGGCCTGCGGCCCGCGGCGTGACGGCCGGGTCGAAGGCCGCGCCCCGCCGCGAGCGCGGTTCCAAAAAGTGATTATTGCGCCGAGCCGGCCGGAGCGGGAGCTGTGGGCACGGCGGATGACGGCGACGCGGCGCCCGTCGGCTTCCATGCCGGTGACGACATCGGCACTGCGGTCCCACTGCTCGCCGTCGATCCCGATGAGCCGAAGGTTCCAGGTGGGGCCGATTGGTTCCACCAGGCGTGCTCGTTGCGATTGGCAGGCGCCCCGGGCGGATTGCGCACGTCCTGCAGCGTGGTGCACTGGGTGCCGTACTTGCTTCCCGACTGACAGTACGTGTCACCTCCGCAGCCCGATGCGACCACGAGAACCGAGAACAGAAATGCCAGACGTCCGACCATCGTTCCTGGGCATACCACGCCGTTTGCCGCTGGTCCCGTGGGGCCGTTTCAGTAAAGTGGGGCCGTTTCAGTAAAACTTGATGTTGTCCCACCACACCTGAAAATTGGGTGCGGAGATCTGAAACCCGAGCGTGTTGACGTTGGCGGCGTTGAAGGTGGTGGCGCTGCCAAGAGAGCAGAACGGGACGTCGAACTCTTGCCACTCGGCCGTCACGTGCACGATCTTGGTATGCTTGGTGTGGCCGGGACTGGCCTTGTCGCTGATGAACACGGTCATGTCGAAGGCCGAGTCTCCCAGCGCATCGAACTTGAATCCTTGAAAGGCCGACAGGTTGTCACAGCCGCTCTCTGGAGGATCGGCGTCGTAGATCTCTTGCGGCGCGGTGCAGCCCATGCCCTTGAGCGACATGCCAGCCTTGCTCGTCGGATCGAGCGGATTGGGGGTGGTAAGAAGGGGATTGGCGTACTGCTGGCCCCAGTTCGACGTGCTGCCCGGCATCGGAATGTTTTGAATGCAGCCCCTGGGGGTGAGCGGTAGCCAGTGCCCCCACCAACCGCCGAAGCTGCCGAGGGGCGCGCCGTTGGGCCCAGGTCCGCCCATGTTGCCGTTGCCTTCCCACTCGCCGTTGTCGAACATGGGCTGCTTCTTGTCGGCCGTGCAGTTTTGCCGGTCCATCAGCGTCGGGCACGAGCACACCGCGGCCCCTGCGGGCACCTGGTAGGTGGTGCACGACGAAGGCCCGCCTCCCGCTCCGCCGACGCCCGACGAGCCGCCGGCTGAGCCAATGCCGCCGGCCGAGCCGCCCGCGGAGCCAGCGCTGCCCGCCGAGCTGTCGCCCCCCACCGAGCTGCCGCCGCCGACCGAGCTGCCGCCGCTCCCCGTGGTCGACCCTCCGACCTCGTTGCCTCCGGCCACGACCGAGGTGTCGTTGCCGCCGGCGCCCGTGGGATCGTCGGGAGACGAGTCGGTCTTGCTGCTGCAAGCCGGAAGACAGAAGGCCGTCACCGCAAGAGGGATCGCGGTTCGAGCCAAGGCGTGAAGACAAGGTCGGATGGGCATGGGCACCTGGGGTCATACCGCGAGGGAGCCAGGGATCCAGTGCACGAATCAAACTTGGTCGATGGATCGAGTGGCCCTTTGCCTTCCCGAGCCGATGGCTGCTCCGATGAACGATCTCGCAGCGAGAACCTGGGGCCGTAGTGCTAGTTGATGATCGGAATCATGGGCGGCTCCTTGTCGGTCTGCACACATGACGCCAGATCGAAGAGCATGAACATGAGCACCTTTTCTTGCGGGGTGAGCGGCTTGGCATTGCACTCGGCAGGATAAGTTGCGCTGTCCGACTGGGTGTCGTTGACGTGGAACGCGCTGTACACGACGCGTCCGCATTGCGCCTCGGGGGCCGCTCCCACGGGCGTATTGAAGGTGTAGTGGTGCAAGATCTGTTGCGAGATCATCGAGCCGTCTGTCTTGTATTGCCTCGCTTGCGAGTCGGAGGTGAGCCAGGGCTCGGCGACCTCGGGAATGACGGTGTCTGCGTTGTGCACGACGTGGTTCAGCGCGATGCTGCCGTAGGTCGGGCTCGCGCCCACGTTGACGAGCCACTGCGCGAAGTCCTTGCCCTTCTGAAAGCCGACGTTGACCGTGGCGGTCACCGGAAAATCGTAGTTGTCACCAAAATATTTCGTCTCGCCCGTCCAGTTGGCCGTCGGGGCAAACTTCGTGTCGGGGCTGCGAATCCAGGTGTAGTTGTAGTGCGTGATGAAGGCTCGACCGCCAGCCGCCGTGTAGTCGAGAAGGTTGGAATATCCGGGCGCCTTGCCTCCCGTGTTGGGAGCGTGCTCGCAGGGAAGGAGCACGACGTCGTACTTCTTGAGATTGTCGAGGTTGCTCCAGAGGGTGGTCTGGTCGGGCGTGGGGCCCGGTGCCGCGCTCGCCCCGGTGGCCCGGTACATGTGAATTCGCCCGGGGCCCGTGGGGATGGTGAACTCGCCGTCTTCGATCCCCATCTTGCGCAAGATGCACTCGAGTGAGTCGGCTCCGCCGGTCGAGATGGCGGTTAGCGGTATGTTTCCCTCGGTCTGGTTCTTGGGCAACCTGGTGAGATCGTCGGGAACGGGTGCATCGTTGCAACCGGTGACGTTCACCGATACGACGCGGCGCCACTTGCCGAGCTGGATCACGAGCGGAATGTTATTTCCCACCGGGACGCCGGTCAGCTTGAACTTGCCGTCGGGGCCGGTGAGCGTCGCGGTGACCGCCTTCGCGGCCGAAAGCCCGCCGCACTGGTCACAGCTGGCGCCGGACGAGATCGCATCGGGCGTGCCCTTGGCGACGTAGACGATGGCGTTGTAGAGAGGATCGGTCTTGCCAGGCGTGAACACCGTTCCGCTGAGCGACGCGCATCCCGTGCTGGTCGTGTTTCCTCCGCCGGAGTCATCGGCGAGGCCGCCCTCTACCTTGATGAAGCCGCCACCCGAGAGGCCTCCGGTGGTGGTGCCGTTGCCTCCCGTGGGATCGGTATTGCCGCTATCGCTGCCGATTCCGGTGACGTTGCCAACGCCGTCCCCGTATTTGCTTTCTGGTTGGCCGCTACCGCACGCGCCACACAGGATGGCCAGCAATGCGAGCGCATGGGGCGAATGACGGGAAATCTCGAGGAACCGACCGGGCGTCTTGTTCGATTGCATCAACGAAGCACCTCTTCAGTTGCTAGCGGGCGTCGACGCAGAACGTCTCGCCCTAGCCACCAAGAATACGACATTCGCCGTGCCAGGTTGAGTGGATCTTTCTGTTCTTACCGAAGACCACAGCGCAAGACATGTGCGTGATTCAACTCGCAGGTCGTAGCTTGAAGGTCTTCTCGGCATGAGAGGCGCCGGTGATTCGCTTTTGGTGCGCATCCAGCAAGTCGCTTCTCGAGATCATTCCGATCGGCCGCAACGGCAGCGATCTACCGACGACGGGCACGCGACCAACGCGATCTTGGATCATGCGATCGGCGACCTGACGGAGCGTGGCCGTCTCGTGGACGAAGATCGCCGGACGTTGCACACAATCCATGACACACGCCGACGATGGTTGCGACGATCCAAGGAGATCGCGCCGGGTCACCACGCCGAGAAGCTCTCCTTGTTTTCCGACGACGGGAAAGCCCTGGTGATCGGAGCCAGGATCACCCGAGGCGAGCCAGGCGCGCACGCTGGCGAGCGACCGGTCGGCAGCCAGGCTGATCACCGGGCGCGAGAGCGCATCCCGGACCAGGATCTGCTCGAGGAAGTCGACCGAGTATTCCGAGGGTACGGGCACGCCGCGACGGGCCATCTTCTCGGTCATGATCGAGTTTCGCATCAGCAGACACGACACCAAAAATGCGGCGCTGCAGCCGGCGAGCAAGGGTAAGATCGCCGATTGTTGGCGCGTCGTCTCGAAGGCGAATACGACCGATGCCAACATGGCACGCGACGAGCCGGCGAACATGGCGGCCATGCCGACCACCGCCGCCATCCGTGGGTCGATGTCGAGCCAGGGAAGGGTCACGGTCGCCCCGAACCCGAGCAGCGCTCCAAGACCGCCGCCTATCGTGAAAAGCGGAGCCAGCGTGCCGCCTGACGTGCCGCTTCCGAGAGCCAATGACCACGAGACGAACTTGAGGGCGCAGAGGATGGCAACCTGGCGCAGCGCCATGTTGCCCGAAACGATCTGCTCGATGTTCTCGTAGCCCACGCCCATTGTGCGGGGAGCAAAATACCCAATGACGCCCACTGGAATCGCTCCGAGAAGCGGCCACCACATCCAGTGCACGGGAAGCTTCGCAAAACCATCTTCGATTCGATAGACGGCGCGCGTCACGAGCACCGAGAGCGCACCCATGATGGCTCCGAGAGCGACGTACCCGACCGGCGCGTAGCCCGACACATACGGCAGATCGGGCACTGCGAATGCGGCCTGCGAGCCGACGAGGGCGATCCTGACCGCGGTGGCGGCGGCGGCGGCGAGCGAGATGGGAATGAGCGAGCGTGGTCGATATTCGAAGACCAACAGCTCGATGGCCAAGAGGACGGCCGCGATCGGGCTGCCGAAGGTCGCCGCCATTCCCGCCGCGGCACCTGCCCCGAGCAGCGTCTTGCGCTCGTCGGAGGTGATCTTCAATAGCTGCCCGACCACGGAGCCGAGAGCTCCCCCGGTGGCGATGATCGGACCTTCGGCGCCGAACGGTCCACCGGTGCCGATGGCCACCGCGGCCGAGATGGGCTTGAGGAAGGTCATCCGCAAGGGGATCTTGCTGTCGTTGTAGAGCACCTGCTCCATCGCCTCGGGGATACCGTGCCCGCGTATGGCTTTCGATCCATACCGCGCCATCAACCCCACCACGACGCTGCCCGCCATGGGAACGAGCACGACCCACCAGCCAAGATGATTGCCGCCCGGCGAGCTCCACTGCACCGAGAGACGCCCGAAGAATGCCAGGTTGGTGATGAGCGCGATGAGTCGGGTGAGCCCCTGGGCAATGAAGCCGGCCGCGACGGCGACGGCAATCGCGGCGCAAGAGACGAATACGACGCGCGGTCCGACGTTGGTGGCGTGTCGTTCGAGCTTGACCGTGGCAATGCCGGGACCCATCGAGGGAGCAATGGGAAGACCTTCGGTGGTGGAAGCATGGGAGATGTCGTGATCAGGCACGCGTTTTGGACCTTTCGCTGCAAGGCGCTTCGAAGAACATGGCCGGAGCTAGCGCCGAGGCGCCGAGCGACCCCGCCAGGCGATCGAGCGCTGCGCCGAGCGTGGTGATTTCGCGGCGCGTGAGCATCTCGAGCGCACGCAGCAGGCGCGACTGAGCGGGCTCGGGCGCAACGCTGAGCAACCGCTGCCCGCGGCTGGACAGGGTAACCACGGCGCGGCGGCGATCGTCGGCCGCTCGCTTGGTGTGTACGAGGCCCTTTCGCGCCAGGCGCGCCACCACGACCGAGACCGAGCTGGGATCGGTTCGAGTTTTGGCGGCCAGCTCGGCGAGCGAGTTGCCGCCGTTGTCGACGAGCTGCTGCAACACGAAGAGCTGCGCTCCGCTGATGCCGTGGCGCTTTTCGATGGAGTGCGTCGAGAGTCGCAACACCTGAACGATGCGCCGAAGGCCATCCGCGGCGCGCCGAATGTCGCCCTGCGTGGGCTTTCGAGGGGTGGTCGAATACATGGGATCCCACGTATTAGCACGTTCGGAGAAGCGCCACCTTGCGCGAGGAGCACCTGGCGTTACGAGATGACGGCCGCGGCTGCGGTGAGGTCCGTCGTGCAGAATTTGCAGCGCTTGGCGCCGTAGGGAATGGTCTCCATGCAATGCGGGCAGTCCTTGGTGGTGGGACCTCCCGTGAGCTTGAGTCGCCCTTCGGCGGCCTTGACGACCTTGGAGACCACGAGGAACAGCACGAAGGCGATGACGAAGAAGTCGAGGACCGCCCCCAGAAAGTCGCCGTACTTGAGGACCACTTGATTCTTGGGGTCGGCGGCTGCCCGAAGAACGATGCCGTTGTCGCGCCAGTCGCCGGCGGGCATGAGAAGGGCGACGAACGGCATCACGACGTCGGCCACCATCGCGGTCACGATCTTGCCGAAGCCAGCGCCGATGACGACGCCGACCGCGAGATCGACGACATTTCCTTTGAACGCAAACTTCTTGAAGTCTTCCATCAGTGGCATGGCATTGTCCTCTCGAGCGAGTTTGGGGGTAGCGCTAGCAGACCCCAAGATGCGCCGCCAGCAGGTACGCCAGGATGTCGGTGGCGACCACTCCGTCGCCCACGCCGCGGATGGGCCGCCCGCTCATGAGGCGCTCGTCGTAAAACGCCGTGGGAGCGAGCTCTTGCAGCCGGCGGATCGTGGTTCCGAAGTTCTCCAGGCTCGTGGGGCGAAGGTCGGCGAGAAGCCCCATGTAGCGAGCCCCGCGCTCGCGCAAAATCCACGGCGGCGCCCCGCTTTTGCGAAAAAGATAGAGGACTTGCTCGCGCGTCTCGGTTCGGGTGGTGACTTCGCGCGTCGTCTTTTTGCTCATGATGAGCCCGCCTGTCATGATCGCCATCCCCGGACGCAGCTTGCGCTCCTTGACCTCCTCGGTGCTCGTGGAGGTCGATCGGTGCGAAGCGCGAAGCATGGCGAGCACATCCGCGTAGGGCAACCGCTCGCCCGAGGCGGCGCTGGACGCGATGCCGGTAGGCTCGAGCTGAAAGTCGCGCAATGACGTCATCGCACTGCTGGGTACGATCGTCCTTCGATCGCACGTCACTGCGACGTGCCCCTGACGACGAATCGCCTCCATCGCGTTCGTGGCACGCGGCTCGTCCACGGTTGCCATCACGACCGCTGGAAAGCCGGCTCCCAGGGTGAGCTTGAGCTCGTAGGCCGTCGTCTCGAGGTCGATCGCCAGTTGCGCGAGGCTATCGGCGGATCCCTTCAGCTCGGCGATGGCGACGACGAACATATCGCTCTCAGAAGCCAGAGCCCGGCTGCGCCAGGAAAACGACTTCGTCGGGCGTGCTGACGCGTCCCAGGACGTGGTTACGGTGCGGGAACCGTCCGAAGCGCGCGATGATCGCGCGGTGCCTGCGCGCATAGTCGAGGTTCGAGTCTGCCGGGTCACCCTGGGCCAGGGCAAGATAGAGGGCCACGCTTCTGTCCTGATCGGCGAGACTTTCGCTGTGCATGAAGGGCAGGTAGAAGAAGACGCGCTCGATGGGGCTGACCTCGGCGTCGAGGCCGCGTTCGATGGCGCGCCCCGCGGCAAGCCGCGCCTGCTCATCCTGGGCGAAGGTGCGGGGTGCGTCGCGAAACAGATTGCGCGAAAACTGATCGAGGACGATCACGTAGGCGAGCGCGCTTCGTGCGGTAAAGAGCCACTCTTCGTGAGCGCCGGCCACCTCCGCCTGGTGGAGGGCGCCGAACCGGGATCGGATCTCGTCGTCGAACGCGACATCCTTGTGGAACCATTCGCGGCGGGGCGTGCCGAACCAGGGGTCAGCAGGCGTACCGAACCAGAAACCAAGCACCTGCTCGTCGAGAGCCATCGGCGCGAGTCTACCACCGAGTCGCCCGTCAGTCGTGCGACTGCACGGGCACGATCATTCCGTTGTCGTCCCAGACGTTGCCCGCGCCCACGAGGGTGGTCTGGGTGCTCTTCAAGATCGGGCAATTGGCAAAACCGGTATTTCGGCCGAAACGATTGTTTTGCACGGTGACCGTCAGGCTCGCCTTGACCTTGTGGGCAATGTTGAAGGTGCATCCGCCGCCGTCGGCCCAGTTCGAATCGATGATGAGCCCGGTGACGTCGCCGAAGTCCTGGGTGACCTGGATGGCGGCGTTCAGGTTCTTCGCGGTGATGAGCTGGTTGCCGGTGACGTGGATGTTCGACCCTTCGAGGATTTGAATGCCATCGTTGTGAGTCGGACCGCCATTCTGGTTGGGATCGGAGTCGAAGTACGAAAGGTCGTGGACATAGCTGCACTCGAGGGTGCTGTTGGAGCTCATCTTGATGCCATCGACGCCGCCGTGGATGTTGGCGCGTCGGATGGTGGCGTTCGAAGCGCCGATGCCGTCGAGGAAGGCCGAGGGATGGTCGAGGGCGACCTCGACGTCTTCGATGAGGATGTCGGTGCCCGATTTCACGCGGATGCCATCGCCATTTTGCGTGGCCACGCCTCCGCGGATGATGGAGCGGGTGATCTTCACGTGGCTCGCGGCGATGATCACGAATCCGTGGACGTCTTCGGAATCGATGGTCGTGTTGTCCTTGGTGATGTTGTGGTCGCCGTTGAACGTGGTGAGGGTCACGCCCTTTGGCACACCGGTGTTGGTGGCGTCGGGCTTCACGCCCTTGGCGCACCCGGTTGCGGTCGATGCATCGCCGGATCCTCCGCCGTCGAGTGCAATCGATCCCCCGACGCCGCTGTGCCGCCGCCAGCTTTTCCGCCCGTGCCTGCGCCGCCGTTGCCGGTTCCACCCGTGCCTGCGCCGCTCGTTTCCTGTCCCCCGGTGCCTTGTCCGCCTGGGCCGCCGCTCATCGTCGAGCCGCTCGCTCCGCTGGTGCCACTGCCCGTGTGGGTGGAGCTCCCCGCGGCGTTGTTGGTCGCGTCGCCGCCCGCGCCGCTGCTATTGGCCTGGCTTAGGGTGGTGTCGTCGCCGCCGCAGTGCGTGGCTCCGGCCAACACAATGAGCCCACCCAGCCATGCTTGCCTGAGCTGCATCCGATCAAGATCGCACGCCAGCGCGATATTGACAATGCGGCCATTTCCAAAACTTCGCATCGGCGGGTATCATGCAAGGTATGCGAAGCACATTCTTTCTCTTGCTCGTAGCACCTCTTGGTACATTCTCGCTGGCCTGCGGTTCTGACTTCAACGCCAGTGGCACCGCGGACGCGGCCGTAACGGCTGCCGACGGTTCAGCAGCCGGCTCGACCGCCGCGGGTGGAGGCTCTTCTTCGGGCGGCAGCTCGAGTCAAGACTGCTCCCACGGCCTTAGCTGCCTTTTCGACATCAAGTGCGGCTGCTCGGTACAGGGCGTTTGCATGCAGGGATTCGATCCCAACAAGCCCATCTGCAACGCGATCTCGAACTCGTGCTCGTGCAGTGGTCAAACGGTCAACGTGATCTGCAACGGCCTGCCCGGCGGATACTATTCGGAGCCCATCGCCCACAGCGGCGGGTGTTAGCGCCGGCCTTCAAGGCTTTTCAGTATCCGAATGTGGTCCGCAGGTACTCGCGGCTGACGGCAATGCTCTCCAGTGGCTCGAGCTTCGTGGCATCTTGCTCGATGGCGGCCCAGCGCACCCTCGTGAGCTTGGGCAGCACGGCGAGGATCGACTTGAAGTCGAGCTTGCCGCGCCCCAGCTCGAGCCATTCGGTGCCGTCGGTGTCCTTGAGGTGCACGTAGGCGATCTTGTCGGCGTGCTCTTGCAAGAACTCGGCGGGATCGCGCCCCCCGCGAAAGACCCACGCCACATCGACACAGAGCGTGATGACCGAAAGGTCGAGCCCTTCGAGCAAGATGTCCATGCCCGTCTTCTTGCCGTCGACGACGTCGAACTCGAACGCGTGGTTGTGATAGTGAAAGTGGATGCCCTCGCGCGCGGCCTGCCGTGCAAAATCGTTGAGTAGCGGGATCGCCTCCAGGTAATCGGCGAGCTTTTGGTCCTTCCAGGTGAGGATACCCGAATTGCAGATATCGGCGCCGCCGACGGCGTGAAGATAGTCGATGACGTCCTTTACAACCGGCCGCCCGGAGAGCGAGACGTGTGTCGCGGAATAGGCGAGCCCGCGACTCTCGAGCTTGCTCTTGTAAAGAGCGGCATCCTTGATCCCTCCCTCGATTCCGGCGTAGCCAAGCGTCGTCAGGCGATCGAGAATCAGGTCGGTGTCTTTTTCGAGTGAGTACTTCTTGTGCAAGACGAGGGGCTGCAGGACGACGGGCGGAAGGGGCATGGCGCCCAGAATACTCAAGGAGTATGGTCGGCCATCAAAAATGAGCGAGGCTCCCGCCATCGCCGAGGAGCTACGCGTCCGGGTGCGCAACGACGCACCGGTCCGCTCCGAAGCCAAGTTCGTCCTCTACTGGATGATCGCGGCACGACGGGTTACCCACAACTTCGCTCTCGACCGTGCAGTCGCGTGGGCGCGGCGACTCGACAAACCTCTCGTCATCCTCGAAGCGCTGCGCCTCGGATACCCCTGGGCGAGCGATCGGCTCCATCGCTTCGTCATCGAAGGGATGGCCGACAACGCCCGCAGGCTCGAGACCAGCGGAGCGCTCTACTATCCGTATGTCGAGCTCATGCCGGGCGAGGGCAAGGGACTTCTCGCCAGCCTCGCGGCCCGCGCCGCAGTCGTCGTGACCGACGAGCTCCCGTGCTTCTTTCTTCCGCGCATGGTCGATGCTGCCGCAGCGCAGGTGGGGGTTCGCTTCGAGCAGGTCGACTCCAATGGACTTGTGCCGCTGGCAGCGACCGCGCGCGTGTTTTTGACGGCATACTCGTTTCGGCGCTTCCTTCAGCAGGTGCTGCCCGAGCACCTCGAGCACCCTCCCAGGACACGACCCTTTGCGGGTCCAGGCCTTCGAGAAGGAGCGCTGCCCAGGGCGATGACCGACCGCTGGCCGCCGGTTCGGTCCCCGGAGCTCGCCGATCCCGCGAGCATCATCGCGCGCCTTGCGATCGACCATAGCGTGGGGCATGCCCGCCTTCGTGGCGGGTCCCTTTCGGCAACAGCAGCCTTGCGAACGTTCGTGAACGACCGGTTGCCGCGCTATCGGGCAGAGCGCAACGAGCCCAGCCTGCGCGGAACGAGCGAGCTGTCTCCGTACCTGCACTTCGGCCACGTGTCGGTGCACCAGGTGTTCGCCTCCGTGGCCCGTCGAGAAGGCTGGTCGCTCGACGAGATCGCGAGCAAGCCCTCGGGAAAGCGCGAAGGATTCTGGGGCATGCGCCCCGAAGCCGAGGCATTCCTCGACCAGATCGTCACGTGGCGCGAGCTCGGCTTCAACATGTGTCACAAGCGCGACGACTACGATCGCTTCGACTCACTGCCGGCGTGGGCCAAAACCACGCTGAACGCACACGAACGAGATCGGCGCATGCACGTCTATGAGCTGGCCGACTTCGAAGCCGCACGCACCCACGATCCGCTGTGGAACGCGGCCCAGATGCAGCTGGTGCGCGACGGATGGTTTCACAACTACATGCGCATGCTCTGGGGCAAGAAGATCCTGGAGTGGAGTCGCTCGCCCCGCGAAGCACTGGCGATCATGATCCAGCTCATGAGCAAGTACTCGCTCGACGGCCGCGACCCGAATTCGTACACCGGCTATTTTTGGACACTAGGTCGCTACGATCGGCCGTGGGGGCCGGAGCGCCCCATTTTTGGAACCGTTCGCTACATGAGCTCCGCGAATACCCGACGCAAGTTGAAGGTTCGCCCGTACATCGACGAGTACGCCCCGGGCTGATCGAAACGGCCCTGCCACAATGGCGGACATCGCGGGCCGTCTCGCCATCTGTGGAACGGTTGACCAACACCGTGTCTCTCCTGTCACAGGTGTTCGCCGGACCAAACTTACAATGGCGCGCAGTTTCCAACACTTACGCATCGGACAGGGCCGCGATGACTGGGGCATGAGCCTTGCTCGTCTAACCTCCGACCCGGGCAGCACCGGGGGAGGACGACATGATCCCGAGCTCGCAAAAACCCAGCGCAGTTTCCCAGACGATGCGAAGAGCCATGACCCAGCGGGCGCGCCTCGACTGGGACGATGCTGTAAGGGACGCGTTCTTCACGCAGTGCTTGAAGCAGGGAGTGCGCTCGGAGCTGGCGATCGACGCCCTTCGCGACACCAGCGACCCGCCCAGCGCGACGGCACTTCGTACGGTCATCACCGATGCCACTCGACGTGCGGCGCTCGGCTGGCTCACCATCGAGGCGTGTCTCGAGCAATTTGGGGAGCTGGCGGCTCTGGCTCTCGAGCGCTGCGTCGAGGAGGCGGCCGTCGCGACCCAAAGCCAACGAGGTTTGGCGCCCAGCTCCGAGACCGCGATGCGCCCGCGAACATCGCAGTTCGTTCTGCGGAGCCGCGACGAGGCGGCGTCGCGCATCGTGAAGCGAGGACGCGACCGAATCGCTCGTTTTTGGGAGCAGAACGGTTTCTTCGCCGCCTGATCGCCCCCGCGCATCACAAAATGCACATTGGTGGTCACATTTTGGTGCACTAGGGCGGCGATTCTGTAGGTATCATCATCCATAGGTCACAGCTTGCACCGCGCCATCATCTGGGCGCGGAAGGGCTTCGGATGGAGGCAGGATGATCAAGGTAGCCATGATCGGCGCGGGGAGCGTCGTGTTCTCGCGCAACTTGACGGGCGACATTTTGGGTCTGCCCGAGTTTCGCGACGCGCGCATTTGCTACATGGACATCGACCCCGAACGGCTCGAGGTCGCCGGCAACCTGTGCCGCAAGACGGCGCGCGCCATCGGCGCAAATCCGACCATCGAGACCACGCTCGACCGTAAAAAGGCCCTCGACGGGGCGGACTTCGTCATCAACATGGTGCAAATCGGAGGCTTCGACAGCACGCTGGTCGACTTCGAGATCCCCCGCAAATACGGGCTCAACTTCACCATCGCCGACACCACCGGCCCGGGTGGCATCTTTCGCGCCCTGCGCACGTTTCCGATGCTGAGCGGGCTCTGCCGCGACATGACCGATCTCTGTCCGGGGGCAACGCTGCTCAACTACTCGAACCCCATGTCGATGAACATGCAGACGGTCACCCGCACCTCCGACGTGCGCGCCGTCGGGCTGTGCCACAGCGTGCAAGGCACGTTCGAGCAGATCATGCGCTACATCGGCGAGACGCCGAGCGACGTCGCGTTCGTCTGTGCGGGCATCAACCACATGGCGTTTTACCTGTCGCTCCAAAAAAACGGCGAGGATCTCTACCCGCGCCTTTTTCAGGCCATGCAAGACGATGCCATCTACAGCACCAACCGGGTGCGCTTCGAGCTGATGAAGAGGCTCGGCCATTTCGTCACCGAGTCGAGCGAGCACAACGCGGAGTACTGCTCGTTTTTCATCCCCCAGGGGCCCGCGTCGGTGGCCAAATACCACGTTCCCATCGACGAGTACTTGCGCCGCTGCGATGGCATCGTCGACGAGTTCGAGCGCCTTCGCGACTTCAGTCGCTCCGACGAGCCCATCCGCGACGTTCACCCGAGCCACGAGTACTGCTCGATCATCATGAAGAGCATCGTCACCGGGCAACCGTCGGTCATCTACGGCAACATGCCCAACGGCGGAACCATCTCCAATCTGCCCCGCACCGCCATCGTCGAGGCTCCCACGCTGGTGGATCGCACCGGCCTCCACCATGCGCAAGTGGGTGAGCTGCCGCCCCAGCTCGTCGGCTACATCCAGCCCCACGTCATCCAGCACGAGCTGTTCATCCGGGCCGCCACCGAGGGCCGGCGCGATCACGTCTATCAGGCGTGCATGTTCGACCCGCTCACTGCCGCGACGCTGTCCATGGATCGCATCGTCGAGATGTGCGACGAGATGATCGCGGCTTACGGCGACGAGCTGCCCAGGCTCGACAAGAAAACACTCGTGCCCACCAGCGGCAAGAGCTTTCCCAAGGTCGACCCCAAGGTGCTGCGAGAAAGCTGGAACAGGGCACAGGCCGACAGCGAGGCCGACTTCATCTCCTCGTGGCACGTCATCGGACCCTTTCGATCGCCCGATCGGGGCAAGATCTCGCTCGATCTCGCCACTGCCGTCGAGGCCGATTTTCGCGAGCGAAACGATGGATCCATCGACGCACGGGCAACCTACGACAACGGCGACCCCAAGGATGGTGCGCTCTCGTGGAAGAAGGTCAAGGCCGGCAAGCGCGGGCTGGTCAACCTCGACCGGTGGGTCGGATCGGTCGAGTGGGCGTGCGCCTACGCTTATACCGAGATCGAAGCGGTCCATCCGCGCGACACCGTGCTCGGCATCGGCAGCGACGATGGCATCAAGGTGTGGCTCAATGGCAAGGTCGTCTGCACGCGCGAGGTGCAGCGCGCCTACAGCGTCGGCGAAGACACCGTCAGCGTTCACCTCGAGCCCGGAATCAACCGCGTCTTTCTCAAGATCGACAACTACGTGGGCGGCTGGGGATTCGGAGTTTCGATGCCCAGGGCCACCTACTGATTGCAAACATGGGCAGGGCAGCGCCGGAGGCCGCGCTCGATCCGCGCGACACGTTATGGAGGGTGAACTTCGCGGCGCGCGAGCGCCATCCGCCCGGCGAGCGCTACTGGTGGGACAACCAGAGCCGGAACCCGGTGCACGTTTTATTTCAATACACCGTCTCGGGGTCGCTCTACTTTCGTGATCTCGACGGTTCGGAGCACATCGTCGGCCCCGGGCACGCCATCATGTTCTGCTGGGACGAGCCGACGGTGTACGGCCTGCTGCCGGACGCGACAGAAGCCTATTGCACCGAGTGGCTCGATCTCGCGGGCATTGGCCTGCATGAGCACTGGCAGGCGATTCGCGCCAAGCACGGCTCGGTCGTGGCGGTGCCTCCCAAGGGACCGCTGTGCTCGGCCATGCACCGGCTCATGAGGCTCGCCGATCCGCGCAATCGATCGTCGGCCGAGACGACCGCCTCGACGGTTCACGCGTTCGTGATGCTCCTCTTCGCGAGCCTGCATGCCAAGGGCCTGTCCACGCGCGCGCCCATCGAGCGCGCCATCGATGATCTGATGGGCAATCCCACCGCGCCCTGGTCGCTCAAGCGGCTCGCCGACCAGCACGGGTGCAGCCGCGAGCACCTGTCGCGCGAATTTCGCCGTCGCGTGGGCTCGACCCCGGCGGCCTGGTTGAATGCTGCGCGCGTCGCGCGGGCGGTTCACTTGCTGACGCAGAGCAACTTGCCCATCGGCGAGGTCAAAAAGCAGGCGGGCTTCGCCTCGCCGCACACATTCAGCCGGCAAGTGAAGACGGCAACCGGCGTCTCGCCGCGCGGCCTGCGTCAGGGCGAGCGAGGCGCGCGAAGGCCGAGCTGAGGCAGCACTGCCAGTTGCTTCGCAACGGCGTTCTGCGTACCTTCGCCCCCGCGTGGCCAGATACCCGTCCCCATCCAGCTCGTCGAGGGCTCTCCTGCTGCTGGCGTTCACCAGCGTCGCCGCGTGCCACGCGACGCCCCAGCGGGTCGGAATGGCCGTCGTGCCCGACGCTTCCGACGATGGCGGGAGCGCCCTCGGGATGGTGCAAGAGGCCGCGGCACCGGCGCTTCCACCCGATCTCGATGTCCGCGCGCTCGAGCGTCAGCTCAACTGTTCCGGTGGCCGGCATGGCCAGGCCTGCCGCATCCTGCGGGAGTTCGGTCAGGCCACCAAAGGGATTGGCCAGGTGCCCTCGGGACAGGGCCGCTGGATGGGAAAAACATTTCGCGTCGAGAAGGGGCGCGAGAAGGTCGAGCTCGAGGTTCTGGCGGCGTCCAACGTTTCAGCAGCCAGCGTGGGCCCCACCGATCTTCCGCTGCGCATCGCCATGGCGCCACTTCCCAAGGAAAAGCGGCGCGACGGAACCAAGCTCGCCCGCGCGCTGGCGCACGGCGACACGGTGTCCCGGGCGAACAAGGCGCTCCCCTTCGTCAAGGAATGGACCTCCGATAACGGGCGGATCGCGATGGCCACCGATGGCCCGTCGGTCCGTCTCATCGCCGAAGAGGCAACGTACATCAGGCAGGCCGGACAAAAGGTTCTCGTCATCAAGATGAAAGCCGCGGTGCCCGGCGTCGTACCGCCGCCCGGCGACGGCGCTTACGCGGAGCTTTGGGCCGTCACCTGGTGATCGCCTGATGCAATCGAGTCACCGGCGGGTCACCGGGTAGGTAATCTCGAGGCTGGTGCGCATCTCGCCGGTGCCATCGAGCTGCACGTCGACGTCCTCGATCTTCTGACGTCCCACCAGACGCGTGGGACCGCGAGCCTCGAGCTGGATGGGTGCGCTGTCGCTCAGGCGAACAAGAAACTCACCGGCGAGATCGATGCTGAGCCTGGGCTCACCGGCCATCTGGATCGCGACCTTGAAGGCGAAAACGCCGCAGCGACCCTGAGCGTGGTCCCGAGCGCCGACGAAGCGAACATCGACCTTCCCGACATCCGGTCCTTCGTCGGCGCCTTCGAACATTTCCAGAAAGCCGCCTTTCATGCCCAAGGCGGGCTGGTTGGCAGAAACGATGCCGTCGGGGATGCCCTCGAGGAACGGATCGGGTTTTCCCAGTCCGGTCAGTCGCCGCGCGAGCTCTTTTTTCTCGGGATCGGAGACGCTGGCGCCTGCGACGTCGCTGATGACGAGAGATCCCTGCTCGAGCGCGGCGACATAGGCGTGGCCGACGAGGGGACTGCGTTCGTCGGGCACCCGCGTACCGTTGTGAGATTCGCGCTTCTCGAGTTGCTCGTAGGTCACTTTCTTCTTCGTGATGGAGCGATCGAAGACGGCGAGAACTTCGTCGCGTCGCTTCTCGTGCTCGGTCGTCTCGGTCGTGGTGCGGTTCACGGCCCCACCCCGCGCCCGGCCTTCGCCGACCATCCGAAATTCGACGACGCTATCCTCGACCGAGACACGTCCGACGCTGGGTGCGGTCTTGATGAAAACGACGCTTTCGGGGACGGTCGCCGGAGAGCTTGGCTCACCCTGACGGCACGCCGTGAGGGGCGCCAACGCCGCCGCGACGATCCAGGCGCTTTTGCGAATTCTTGGACTCACGGGGTGAGGCATCGAACCGATTGTACGTTCCCGGTGCTGCATGCTACCAGCCCGTAGCAGCACCGCGTTCACGTTCATGCCATCGATTTCTCGATCGACCAGCCTATTTCCTCCGCGCCCGGTTGGACTACGGGGCCGGGCTGCCGAGCTCGCAACCCTCGCCCGTGCCGTCGATCCGTCGGTGCCGCGCCGTCTCGCCCTGGTTGGGCAGGGAGGCAGCGGGAAGTCGATGCTCGCTTGCGCTCTGGGGCACCAGGTGCGTCCCAGGTTTGCCGGCGGGGTGCACTGGTTTCGCGTCGGCGCCTGGGATGCGCGCACGCTCGCCGAGATGCTGGCCATCCGGTTTGGAACGCCCCGCGATCGCAAGGCTCTTTACCCCGCGATCCGCCGCTATACGGCACGGTCTCGCCCGATGCTCATCGTGCTCGACAACCACGAGGACGATCGGGCCATGGCGAAGTTTTTGGACCAACTTCGCTCGTGCGAGGTGACATGGGTCATCACCGCCCGGCGATGCTTGCTCTCCGGCGTCTCGATCTTTCCGGTCACCGCTCCCCTGGTGACCAGCGGCAAGAGCGCCTTCCCGCGGGTTCGGCTGCTCACCCAGCTGCTTCGCCACAACCCGCTGGCGCTCGACATCGCCGATGCGCTGGTCTCGTCGCGGGCCGCGCGCGTGCGCGATCTGCAAACCTGGCTCGTGCAGCGCGGCGTCGATCGCGTTCGGGCCGTCGAGCACGAGGACGATCTGCCCGAGGTGTCGCTGCTGGTCGACTGGGCCTACGCTCGCATCGACGCCGTCGCCCGCAGAATTCTCGCCGTTCTGGCGCATCTGGGCGGTGATCACGCCGGCGCCGATTCGCTCTTCGAGCTTGCCCGTGCCGGTCGCGCGGGTCCGCGGGCGCTTGCATCGCTAGAGCGCTGGCACCTGGTGCAAGAGCCTTTTCGTGGCAGGTTCGCCCTGCACGCCGTCGTCCGGCACGCGATCCGCAAGCGTACGACTTCCAACCCGCGTCGCGTCTTCGAGCATTACCTCGCCCTTCTCGAGCGACACCCCGAGCGTCTCGACCTCGAGCAGACGCACCTCTTTGCCGCGATGGACTACGCCCACACCAGCTCGGATCTCGCGAGCGCCCTGCGCATCGATCGCCTTCTGCGCGATCTCGAGCCTATTTCATAGAGAAGAGCTTCTGCAGCTTGAGGCCCAGCATCTGGTTGCCGGCGACCTTGAGCTTGCCCGAGAAAAAGAGGGCCGTTCCGGCGGCAGGGTTCTCCTGAAGCTTCTGGAAGTCGTCGGCGGCGATGGTGACCGTGCAGTCGGCGGGCTGCTCACCCGACGTCACCTTGGGACCGTTGCTCGTCAGGTCGAGGTGCCATGAGCCCGCGCCGGTGATGTTCATCTGGTAGGTGGCGTTGATCGTCTTGGCCTCGTCGGCGTTCTTGGTGAGTATCGCTGGCAGCTGCTCGTTGAAGAGCTTGGGAATGTCGACGGGCATGGCCTCTCCTTGGATCCTCGGCGTTTTGCTCTCGGGATTTTGGCAGTTAGCCGCGCCTCGCCGGAGGAGTCAAGGAAAGGGTAGCGCTATCGCTCTTCGCGCTGCGATGGCCCGACGATTGTCGTTCCCGGGGCGTAACGCCGGCGCGCCCAGTCGGACATCACGATGCCCGCCGCCACCGCGACGGGGAACGAATGGTTGACCCCGTACATCGGAATTCCGACGACGACGCTCGAGCGTTCGACAATGGCCGCGGGAAGCCCGGCCCGCTCGCTGCCGAGCACCAGGATGACGTCGTCGGGATAGGCCGCGACCTCGTAGAGGCCGATGGTGGCGTGGTCCTTTTCGACCGACCAGATGGGTCGCTCGCCGGCGTGCCGGAAAAAGGCTTCGTCGTCCTTCAGGGTGACCAGGGTCTCGTAGCGCTGCATGCCCATGCTGGCCTTCTCGTACCAGGGCTCCTCGCCGATGATCACGATCTCGCGGGCGAGAAAGCTGTGGGCGACCCGAATGATGGCAC